>NZ_JADOVE010000014.1:0-125682 GCF_015752225.1 Polaromonas sp. CG_9.11 | reverse complement strand
TTGTAGCCGGGATTGGCGAACTTGGCGACGTATGACAGCCCGTTGGAGTAAGAGACGCGAGCGCCCGCGGCGTAATACTGACCATTTACCCAGGCTGCCGGAATCGTGCATACAACAGGAGGCGGCGGCGAAACCGAGCAAGGCGCGGGAGCCCAATAGTAGGTGCTGATGGTCGGGTTGTAGCCTGGGTTGGCGAACTTGGCGACGTAGGTCAGGCCATTAGAGTAGGAGACGCGAGCGCCCGCGGCGTAATACTGACCGTTGACCCAGGCAGCCGGCTTCGTGCAGGCCGCCACCTCAGGGTTGGTCAAGCGCTGGGTATAGACGTCTGGCAGATCACTGCCGATTTGAGTCGAGGAAGACCAACCCACGATGACGTCACCCCCGGACAGTGGCAGGATGCTCTTGGGTCGCGGATAAATAATGTTAAAGGGCTCTCCAAGCTCGTCGCCTTTGCTTGTGTACCTTTGACCTCTGGCGCCGGCCGTATCGGCCAACCAGAACAGCAAATAGCTTCCATCGACCAGCAATGTCCTGCCGGTAAAGATCGTTAGCCCCGGGCCTTTGGTTGGAGTCCTGGCTGCTATTGGTTTTGGTACGCCAATCGATTGGCCATTGGCATCAATCAATTGACTATAGCGACCATCAGCATTAACTCCAAAAATCATGTACTGATGGCCTTGGAGCGCCATCAAATCACCACAATGAGTTGGCGCAAGTATTAGCCTGGAGACGAGATTTTTATCGTAATAAGAGATTGATGTAATCGTTGGTTCACTGCCTGCACCGAAGCATCCTGAATAATTTAACGTGTCAATCGTGCGTTTGAAAAGCAGATATCCACCATCGGGAGCCGCCTGAATCGAGTAATCAATCGGCCTGGAAGGTGAAAAGCTCTCGGTTGAGAGCACGATAGGGCTGCCGCTACGCTGACCCAAGTTGTCGTAATTTTGGGCGGAAAAATTAATCGGATTGGTGCCGGATGACTGGAATTGCGACGTCCAGCTGACCACGAAGTTTCCGTTTGACAATGCCACGACCGTCACATACCCGTATGCCGTCGATGTCCCGAAGCTGGTGGCTACAGCGGTTTCCCGCATGATTTGAGTGCCGCTTGCATTGAATTTTTGAATAAACGCACCAGACGCAGCATTAGGCGCTGGGATGACTTTCCCCTGCGCATCCCGTGCTTCGCGGTAAGCAACAACTATTTCACCGTTGGTTAGCACGGCAATGGAGCCGTCTTGCACAGTAAGCTGAAGTCGGGTTTCAACGCCTATTTTATTGCCTGCGATATCGAATCGCTGGAGGTAATAGCGCGATCCGTCTTGTGCAGGGTTCATGGTGGTGGTCTCCCACACCAACAAGTAGCCGCCGTCATCCAGCGCGCTGGAAGCCTTCAAATCCTGGTCATCAGCAGTTGAGGTATTTGCCCGCGTAGGAGGCTGCGGTACAAGCGTCGCGCTCGCAGTGGCAACATTCAGACCAGATATCTCTTGGCCGGCTTGAGACGTCGCGGATGGCTGAGCATGGGCTGCCTTGCCAGCCATATTCATTGTGAGGGCCAGAGCGAGCGAAGCCGCTAAAACTGTTCTGTTCATCTCATGCCCCTCAGGAAGTTAATAAGCGCATCAATGAAAACAAGCTGCCAAGAGTTATATACGCGAATTAGTTAATGTCGCAGTCTCCAGCATGCAAAATTTCTTGCGCTCAATAAATAATATTTATACCCAGTTGCAATCCTTTCGTTGATCAATTTGAGAGTGAATATTTTCACCTGAACTGACGTAACAGAGTGGTGATGCTTTCTCAATTTGACCGTGGCTGCCGGGATTCGTTGAAACGTCATCAGTACCAATAAGCAGGCAGCACTTGGGCTGCCGTAGCAGAGAATCTAAATCGGATTTAGTTTTTCCAGTCAGATGACCGCCATACATAATTAACGCGACGGACTGCTTCCTGCCATAAGCAGCCGGCGGCAATATCTAAGCGAATGTCCGGGATTTGGCCGAAACCTGCCAACAACCTCAAAACCACCCGAAACCCTTAGCTGGCCGCAGCCCGTCCTGGCCGGTCACGTACGCCGTCCCATTCGGTGCCAGCAGGCAGGTTTTCTACCCGGATCAGCCGGGCGCCCTGGGCGTCCAAATTGCGCAGTACTGAAAACAGCTGCTGTGCGGTAGCCAGCGCATTCGCCACCACATAAACCTTGAGCGCAGGTTATCGCTTAATGCTCGTCCACTGGTGGGCATGCCCGTTGAGTTGCGTTCACCCTTTGCTGGCTATTGTGACGTTCAATCTTGCTCGCTGCAGTGGCGGGACGGCACTTATGCGCCGACAGTGGGCTGCACGTTAAAAAGCTTCATATTTGCTCAACTTGACACGTTCACAGCCGTACATACAATGTATTGATGATTGCGTTCGAATGGGACTCGCCTAAAGCTTCAGCGAACCTCAAGAAACATCGAGTTTCTTTTGAGGAAGCCAAATCGGCCTTCCACGACGAATTTGCCATTCAGTTCTTTGATGAAGGACACTCCTCCGAAGAAGAGCGATTTTTGCTGCTGGGCATGAGTTCCGGAGCCAAGTTGCTCATCGTCTGTCATTGCGAGCGTGAGGACGGTAAGGTCATTCGCATCATTTCGGCTCGCAAAGCAACCCAGCGTGAAAGCGCGTTTTACCGGGGTAACCAGCCATGAAAGCAGAATACGATCTCTCGACACTGAAGTCGCGCAAAAATCCATACGCTTCAAAGTTGAAAAAGCCTGTCACCATGCGGCTTTCTGAAGACGTTGTGGCGTACTTCAAGGGCATGGCCGATGAGGCTGGGGTTCCCTACCAGAGTCTTATCAACTTGTATTTGCGTGACTGTCTTGCAAATAACCGCAAGGTGCAAATCAACTGGCCCCCGGCTGTCTGACCACCAGAACCGCCCAAACCCTCAACTTGCCGCCGCCCGCCCCAGCCGGTCACGCACGCCGTCCCATTCGGTGTCACCCGGCAAGGTTTCCACCCAGATCAACCGCACGCCTTGCGCATCAAGACTGCGCAGCACCGAAAACAGCTGCTGCGCGGTGGCCAGCGCGTCGTCGGGCATGCGGCGGCAAATCACGTTGGGGGACTGGATGCGCAAAATGGTCCGGGCATAGACGGCGATGTGCGCCGCGTCTGCGCCCAGCAGGTCGAGCGCGGTTTGCATGGCGCTGGCTTCCATCAGACGCACCTTGGCGTTGGGTGCGTAGTGCGACGCCAGCGTGCCGGATGCGCGCGGCGCGCTGCCTATCGCCTGCACGGCGTCCTTGTCCAGCACCGGCTGGCCGCAAGCCGATTCGAGTTGCGCGCGGGTCAGCAGGCCGGGGCGCAGCAGCACCGGCTGGCCGCGGGTGCAATCGACGATGCTGGACTCGATGCCGACCGCGCACGGCCCGCCGTCTAGCACCAGCAAGTCGTCGCCAAACTCACCGGCCACATGCGCGGCGGTGGTCGGGCTGACGCGGCCGAAGCGGTTGGCGCTCGGGCCGGCCACGCCGGTGTTGCAGGCCTTTAAAAAAGCCAGCGCCACCGGGTGCGCGGGGCAACGCAGGCCGATGGAGTTTTGTCCGCCTGCTGCAGCGCCAGCGACGCCGTCACGGCGCGGCAGGATCACCGTCAGCGGGCCGGGCCAGAACGCCTGCATCAGCCGCGCGGCGAAAGGCGGCACGCTGCTGGCGTAGTCGTTGACCTGCGCCGCGTCGGCCACATGAACAATCAAGGGATGATTCGCGGGCCGGCCCTTGGCGGCAAAAATGCCGGCGACAGCGGTGTCGCTGGAGGCATCGGCGCCCAGGCCATAGACGGTTTCGGTCGGAAAGCCGACCAGCCCGCCGGCCTGGATGCGGCGGGCCGCCTCTTCAATTGCCTGCGGGTCGGTGCCGGGCAGAATCATTCGTCGCCTTCAAAACCCGGCAGGCCCAGAATCGCAGCCGCCTGACGTGCCGTGGCTTTCACGCCGGCCACGTCGGCGCCGGTGAGCGTCAGGTGGCCCATCTTGCGGCCCGGCCGGGCCTCTAGCTTGCCGTACAGGTGCAAATGCGCGCCGGGCAGCGCCAGCACCGCCTGCCAGTCGGGCGTACGGGGCTGGCCCAAGGGGTCAAACCACACATCGCCCAGCAAATTGAGCATGATGGCGGGCGAATGCTGGCGCGGCGCGGGCAGCGGCAAGCCAGCCATGGCATGCACCTGCAAATCGAACTGCGACACGTCGCAGGCGTCCATCGTGTAGTGGCCGCTGTTGTGCGGGCGCGGGGCCATCTCGTTGACGACCAGCGCGCCGTCTGCGCTGCCGTCGTCCACGACGAAGAACTCGACGCACAGCACGCCGACATAGTCGATATGCTCTGCTATGGATTTGGTAGCTGCTTGTGCCCGCGCAGCAAGCGCGGGAGACATATTTCCTTCATAAACCTTGGTCACGGCCAGAATGCCGTCGACATGCAGGTTCAGCTGCGGCGGAAAGGCCACCATGGCGCCGTCCCAGCCACGCGCCACGATCACCGAGCATTCGGCTTTCAGCGGCAGCATTTTCTCCAGCACGCAGGCCACCCGCTCCAGTTCGGCCCAGGCCGCCGCCAGTTCGGCCCTGTTGCTGACGCGCATCTGGCCCTTGCCGTCGTAGCCCATGCGCGCGGTTTTCAGGATGCCCGGCAGCAGGTAATCCGGCACGGTTTTTAGCTGGTCGGGTGTTTCAATGACCGCGTAAGGCGCGCAGGTCACGCCGGCCATCACACCCGATTCAGCGGCGCTGGCGGTGAAATGCGATTTTTCCTGGATGCGGTCCTGCGCGATTGCCACGGCGGCGGCGCCCGGCGCGACAGGACAACTGGCGGCCAGGGTCTGCAAGGCGCTGGCCGGCACGTTCTCGAATTCGGTGGTGACGGCCGCGCACACGGCGGCGAGCTGCGCCAGGCCTTGCGCGTCGCCGTAGGCAAACGCAATATGCTGGTGGCTGACCCGGCCGGCCGGGCTTTGCGGGTCCGGGTCAAGCACCGCCGTGAAGTAGCCCAGGCGCTGCGCGGCATGCACGAACATCCGGCCGAGCTGGCCGCCGCCCATGACGCCCAAGGTGGCAGGACGGCCAGCGGCATCGACCGTGCCGGGAAAAACCGGCAGGCTGGCGGGGGCGCTCATACCGGCGGCAGCGTCATGGCGCGGGCGGCGGCGGTCTGCTCGGCGCGGAATGCCTGCAGCTTGTCGGCCAGCGCCGGGTCATGCAGGGCCAGCATGGCGACGGCAAACAGCGCCGCATTGGCCGCACCGGCATGGCCAATGGCAAAGGTGGCAACCGGAATCCCCTTGGGCATCTGCACGATGCTGTGCAATGAATCGACGCCCTGCAGATGCTTGCTGGCCACCGGCACGCCGAGCACCGGCACGGTGGTCTTGGCGGCCAGCATGCCCGGCAAATGCGCCGCGCCGCCAGCACCGGCAATGATCGCCTGCAAACCCCGGCCAGCGGCGGCTTCGGCATAGGCAAACAAATCGTCGGGCATGCGGTGGGCCGACACCACGCGCGCGTCATGCGCCACGCCAAAGTGCTGCAGGATCTGCACGGCGTGCTGCATCGTGTCCCAGTCGCTGCTGGAGCCCATCACCACACCCACCAGAGGGCCTGCCGGGTTGTTTGTTGTCGTCGTCATAGGGGAGGGTTCACGTCCTGATGTTGAGGGGGCGGTGCGCCGGGAAGCGCTGATTTTAAGGGCTGGACCGCCCGCAATGCGGTAGCCCGTCGTGCCAGCATTGCCGCCCGCCCATGCTATCGTCTTGCCTGCTGCAAAGGCTGCGGCCCGCCTGCTCATGCCGAGCCGCCCAGCCTTCTGCTTGAAACCCCCTTGACCCACCTTATCTGCACTACATCATGATCGACGTCACCATTGCGAATTTTCAAGAGGAAGTCATTGAAGCTTCCATGACCACGCCCGTGCTGATCGACTTCTGGGCGCCGTGGTGCGCCCCATGCAAGTCGCTTGGCCCGATTCTTGAGAAGGTTGAAATCGCCTACGAAGGCCGCTTCAAGCTGGTGAAGATCGACTCCGACCAGGAGCAGCAGCTCGGTGAGGCCTTCGGCATCCGCAGCATCCCGACCTGCATCCTGCTGATGAACGGCCAGCCGGTGGACGGCTTCACCGGCGCCCTGACCGAAGGCAAGATCAAGGAGTTTCTGGACAAGCATTTGCCGCCGGCGCCCGAAGAAGCGCCGCCCGAGGAAGAGGTGGTGCCGGACAACGCACCCGAAGCCGTGCTGGAACGACTGCAAAGCGCCGTTGCCACCGATCCGGCCAGTGAAGCGGCCCGCTTCGACTATGTCAAGCATCTTTTGAGCCTGGGCCGCGAGGACGACGCCAAGGTGGCGTTTGCCCCGGTGATTGCCCAGACGGCGGTGGTGCGGCGTTTTGATTCCCTGAAGCGCTGGATGGATGCTCTTGATTTTGTAGCGGCACACGCAGATGCAGCAAGCGCGCAAACCACATTTGATGCAAAAATAACGGCCAACAAACGGGATTTTGACGCCCGCTTCGACCAGGCGCGCTGGCTGATGGCCGAGCAGCGCTGGACCGACGCGCTCGACGAACTGCTCGAGATCCTGATGCGCGACAAGACCTGGTCCGACGGCCTGGCGCGCAAGACCTATATCGCCATCCTGGACATCATGGAAACGCCCAAGCCCAAGGTCGCCGACGGCCAGATTCCGCCGGAAGACGCCACCGTGGCGACGTATCGCCGGCGCCTGAGCAGCGTGGTGTTGAGCTAACCGGCCCGAGTGGACATGACCGGGCTGGTTTTTGCCCCGCCTGCCGAGGTGGGCCTGTGTGCCGGGCGCCTGCAGCACATGCTGGAGGTGCTGCAGCATGAAATCGACAGCGGGCGCCTGCCCGGCGCGGTGGCGCTCGTGGCCCGGCGCGGCAAGGTGGCGCTGTTTGAAAGCCTGGGCCAACAGGACCCGGCCACCGGCGCGCCGATGCCGCGCGATGCGGTCTTTCGCATCTACTCGATGACCAAGCCGGTGGTGTCGGTCGCCGTGATGATGCTCATGGAGCAGGGCAAGCTGCTGCTGGGCGAACCGGTGGCCCGTTATCTGCCCGAATTCGCGAACCAGAAAGTGGCGCTGGCGCAGGGCGGCCAGCTGGCGCTGCAGGACGCAGGCCGGCCGGCTACCGTGCATGACCTGCTGCGCCACACGGCCGGCCTGACCTATGAGTTCATGGGCTCGGCCGAGGTGCAGCGCCAGTACGCGGCGCTGCAGATGGGCTCGCGCGAGCGCAGCAACGCGGAATTCTCGCGGGTGCTGGCCGCCCTTCCCCTGATGCACCAGCCCGGCAGCGTCTGGGACTACAGCCGCGCCACCGACGTGCTGGGGCGGCTGGTCGAAGTGGTCAGCGGCCAGTTGTTGGGCGACTACCTGCGCGAACATATCCTGATGCCGCTGGGCATGACCGACACCGGTTTCAGCGTGCCGCAGGCCGACCACGCCCGCATTGCCGAGCCTTTCGCGCATGACCCCGATGGCGGCGTGCCGATGCGGGTGTTCGAGCCGCGCCGCGTGCCGGCCATGCAGGGCGGCGGCGGCGGCCTGCTGTCCACGGCGATGGACTATGCGCGCTTCCTGCAGTTCATGCGCAACAAGGGCGAGCTGGAGGGCGTGCGCCTGCTGGGCCCCTGCACGGTGGACTTCATGACGGCCGACCATCTGGGCGCCATTCCTGCGGCAGGCGAGCTGCTGCCGCCCGGCCATGGCTTTGGGCTCGGGTTTGCAGTGCGCACGGCCACGGGCCTGTCGCCGGTGCCCGGCTCGGCGGGCTTGTATTACTGGGGCGGGATTGCCGGCACGACCTTTTTCGTGGACCCGGCCCAGGATTTGTATGCCTTGCTGATGATCCAGGCGCCCAACCAGCGCGACTACTACCGCCCCCTGTTTCGCAGCCTGGTGTACGCTGCCCTGACGAACTAGGAGATCACCATGACACCGTCCCCTGAACAGGACCCCGGCCACGGCGCCACCGACTGGAAACACCATGGCGTGCGCGTGGTCCCGGCCGGCCAGCTGGACGGCAATGTGCCGTCCACCCCCGGCATGGAGCGCAAGGCAGCCATCGATTTCGCCCGCGTCGGGGCGCAAAAACTGTGGGCCGGCACCGTCACCATCCATGCCAATGCCAAGACCGGCGCCCACCATCACGGTCCGCTTGAAAGCGTGATCTACGTTGTCAGGGGCCGTGCCCGCATGCGCTGGGGCGACCAGCTGGAGTTCACCGCCGAGGCCGGGCCGGGCGATTTCATCTATGTGCCGCCGTATGTGCCACACCAGGAAATCAACGCCAGCCCGACCGAGGCGCTGGAGTGCGTGCTCTGCCGAAGCGATGGCCAGGCCGTCGCCATCAACCTGGACATCGCGCCGGTTGAAAAGCCCGAACAGGTGTTGTGGATTGACCCGACCCATCCGCAGGGCGGCGTGTAAGCGCGTTGTAGATTTATGCAAAAACAGGCTGCAGCGCAGGCAGCGCCTGTCCAAGCAGCTACTTATTCAGGAGCAGCGGACCGGTCGCAGCGCCGCTTGGCTGGCCGGCTGCCTGCCGCCGGGGCAAGGGGCTGTCAGGCTGTCAGCCGTGTCATCGCTTCGCGGTACTTGGCGGCGGTTTTTTCAATCACGTCGGGTGGCAGGTGCGGCGACGGCGGGGTCTTGTCCCACGGCTTGCCGTTGATGCGCACGGCTTCCAGCCAGTCGCGCACAAACTGCTTGTCGTAGCTGGGCGGGTTTTGCCCGGCGGCAAAGGCGGCTTGGTAGCCTTCGACCGGCCAGTAACGCGACGAATCGGGCGTCAGCACCTCGTCCATCAGCGTCAGCGTGCCGTTGTCATCGAGGCCGAACTCGAACTTGGTGTCGGCAATGATGATGCCCTTGGTCAGCGCGAAGGCGGCGGCGGTTTCATAGATCTCGATGCTCAGCTTCCTGATCTGCGCGGCCAGTTCCGGGCCGACGATGGCCACGACCTGCGCGTAGCTGATGTTTTCGTCGTGCTCGCCCACTTCAGCCTTGGCAGCGGGCGTGAAGATGGGCTCGGGCAGCTTGCTGGCGTTTTTCAGGCCGGCGGGGAGTGGCACGCCGCAGACCGACTGGCTTTGCTGGTACTCGGCCCAGCCGCTGCCGGCCAGGTAGCCGCGCACCACGGCTTCAACCGGAATGGGTTTCAGGCGCTTGACCAGCATCGAACGGCCCACGACCTGCGGGATTTCAGCCGCCGTCACCACGCTCTCGGGCGCATCGCCGGTCAAATGGTTGGGGCAGATGTGGCCAAGCTTGTCGAACCAGAACAGCGCCATCTGCGTCAGCAAGGCACCCTTGCCGGGAATCGGCTCACCGAGGATCACGTCGAAGGCGCTGAGGCGGTCGCTGGCCACCATCAGCAGCCGGTCCTGGCCCACGGCGTAGTTGTCGCGCACCTTGCCGCGCGCGAGCAAAGGCAGGGAAGTCAGGGCCGAGGTATGAAGTACGGAGTTCGTGGTGGTCATGCGGGTCTGCGGGTTGGAAAAGTGAAAAAGCCCGTGCGACGCGGGTCAGGCACGGGCTTTGAATTATCGCCAATCCGGCGAAGCGAGGGGCGCTGGATTAATGAACGACTTGCGCCAGTTCACCCCGGGCGTACTCGGCAGCGACGACCGACAGGCTGCGGCCTTTGATGCCGGCGGCCTGGCCTTCGCAGCCGAATTCGATGTAGCGCTGCTTGCAGATCGCCTTGGCGGCTTCTCTGGCGGGCTTGAGCCATTCCCGGGCGTCAAACTTCTCGGGGTTCTCGGCCAGGAACTTGCGCACCGCGCCGGTCATGGCCAGGCGGATGTCGGTGTCGATGTTGATCTTGCGCACGCCGAACTGGATGGCTTTCTGGATTTCCTCGACCGGCACGCCGTAGGTTTCCTTCATGTGGCCGCCGTACTGGTTGATCTGGGCCAAAAGCTCCTGCGGCACGCTCGACGAGCCGTGCATCACCAGGTGGGTATTGGGAATGCGGCGGTGGATTTCCTTGACGCGCTCGATGGCCAGGATGTCGCCGGTGGGCTTGCGCGTGAACTTGTAGGCGCCGTGGCTGGTGCCGATGGCAATCGCCAGCGCGTCGAGTTGCGTGCGCTTGACGAACTCGGCGGCTTCCTCGGGGTCGGTCAGCAGCTGGTCGTGCGTCATGACGGCGTCGGTGCCGTGGCCGTCTTCCTTGTCGCCCTGCATGGTTTCCAGGCTGCCCAGGCAACCGAGCTCGCCTTCGACCGACACGCCGGAGGCATGCGCCATCTCGACCACCTTGCGGGTGACCTCGACGTTGTACTCGAAGCTGGCAATGGTCTTGCCGTCGGCTTCCAGGCTGCCGTCCATCATGACCGAGCTGAAGCCCAGGTCGATCGCGCCCTGGCAGATGGCCGGGCTCTGGCCGTGGTCCTGGTGCATCACCAGCGGAATGTGCGGATAGGCCTCGACAGCCGCCAGGATGAGGTGCTTGATGAAGGCCTCGCCTGCGTACTTGCGGGCGCCGGCGCTGGCCTGCAGGATGACCGGCGCACCGACCTCGTCGGCGGCGGCCATCACGGCCTGGACCTGCTCCAGGTTGTTGACGTTGAAAGCCGGAATGCCGTAGCCGTTGGCAGCGGCATGGTCCAGCAGTTCGCGCATCGAAACGAGTGCCATGATTGAGAGTCTCCGTGAAAAGTTGAAAAGCTGAACAAACCGGTGGTGTGCATGGGTGGCTGGCGCTACCGGCGCTGCCACGCTGTCCCGTGGTAACCGAAAGGTAACCTTAACCTTCATTCTACTGTTTGCCAATAGTCCGTTAGGTCATGAAACCGCCGGAAAACACAGGCGATAACACCGGTTGAACGGCGCCGCTGCCGCATGCTGCGCGAAGCTGCCGCCATGAATGTCCATCACCCGGCCTACGATCTTGTGCCCCAGACCCAGGCGATCGGTGGAGGCCAGGGCAATGGCCGGCGCGTCGTGGCTGCGCTGGCCGTCGTCGCACACCTGCAGCCAGGCGTGTCCCGCCTCGCTTCCCCACTGCACGCACACGGCCGTGCCGCGGGCGGTGTGCTGCAGGGCATTGTCGATCAGGTTGCGCAAGGCCAGTTCCAGCAGCAGCGGATGCGCCCGCACGGTCTGGTGTTCCACCCCCTGGACGCTGAGCCGGTGGCCGCTTTGCCAGGCCGCCTGCGCATAGCCCGCCACGACCTCCCGGGCGAGCGTGGCCAGGTCCAGCGGCACCAGCGCTTGCAGCATGACGGCCTGGCCGGTGCGTGCCAGCGCCAGCAGCTGGCTGATGACATGGCCTGCGCGCAGCGCATCGGCACTGATCTGCTGCAAGGCCGCGGCTTGCGCCTGTGCCGGCAAGGCGCCGCGAAGCGATGCGGCTTGCAAGGCAATCGACGACAGCGGCGTGCGCAGCTCGTGCGCGATTTCACTGGCCAGCTGCCGTTCTCGCTCCAGCGCAGCCTGCTGCTGGCCCACCAGCCGGTTGATGGAGCGCACCACCGAATTGAGCTCGCGGTAGGGATGGCGAGCCTGCAGGCGCGCGGCCTTGTCCACCTCCATCGCCTCCACATCGCGCGAAAGCGCCTGAAGTGGCCGCAGGCCGCGCAAAATAGCCGCGCCCAGTGCCAGCGCCACCACCGGAAGCAGCCATAAAACGGGCTCGGCGAGCTGGGCGGCCACATCCTCGGCCAGTGCCTCGCGTTCCTCGAACTTCACCAGCACCGTCACCTGCCGGCTGCGCGTGGCATCCCATTGTGAAAAACTGCGCCAGGCCGCAGCCGGGGTTCCCAGCAGCAGGTCGGCAAAACCGTCACGCGGAACAAAGGGAGGCAACGGCGCCTCGCCGGAGCGTGCCAATACATGGCCTGCCGCGTCGCGCACCACCACGCTCAGGGAAAACTGGTAGTCGTGATGTTTCAGGCTGGCCAGCGCCGGCCGGACCATGTTGAGGTTGGCCTGGCGATTCGGCTCCAGGGGACTTTCGATGAAGGGCGGCAAGTCCAGTGTCAGCAACAGCGCCGCCGTTCCCGCCAGATGGCCGTCGGTCAGTTCGCCGGCCTCATGGATACCGGTGCGATGGCCAAAGGCGAAAAATCCGGCCCACACCAGCAGCAGCGCGGCCAGCACGCCCATCACCAGGCGGCGCGTCAGCGAGGCCTGGCGGTCTGCAGGCGGCGTCATGGCGGGTCTTCCCGGGGGATGAAATACCCGACGCCGCGCAGCGTCTGGATCACGCTTTCACCAATCTTGCGGCGCAGGTGATGAACATGGACTTCGACCGCATTGCTGCCCACCGCATCCTGCCAGCTGTAAAGCCGCGCCTCCAGCTGCTGGCGCGACAGCACCCGGCCGCGCGACTCCAGCAGCAGCAGCAGCAGGGCAAACTCGCGCGGCGTCAGCTCCACCGGCTGACCGGCGCGCAGCACGGTGTGCGCCGCCGGGTCGACCACCAGGTCGCCATGCACCAGCAGCGGATGGGCGCGCCCCCCGGCCCGGCGCAGCAGCGCGCGCATGCGGGCTTCCAGCTCGTCCAGGTCAAACGGCTTGACCAGGTAGTCGTCCGCGCCCAGGTTCAGCCCGAGGATACGGTCGGCGACCTGGTCACGGGCGGTCATGATCAGCACCGGCGTCAGGGTGTCGGGCAGGCCGCCTGCGGCTGCGGGCGCCTGCCGGATGCGCTGCACCAGCTGGCTGCCGTCGCCATCGGGCAGGCCCAGGTCCAGCAGCACCAGGTCGAACGCTTCGCTGCGCAGGGCCGCCCACGCGCTGCGCAGCGTGCCGCACACATCGACCGCATAGCCACGCTGCTGCAAACTGGACTTCAGCCCCAGGGCAATGCCCGTGTCATCTTCAACCACCAGGATTCTCATGCGCCTATTGTCACGCCCGTCACTTATTTTTCAGGGCATTGCCGGTCTTTAAGAGTGACTTAAGGCATGTCCGCTACCTTCACAGCACCCGATATGCCTGAAGCCTACATGCCCTACCTGCTGTTTCCTGCGCCCTCCCCCCACACGCACTTTTTACGCTGGACACTGGGCAGCCTGCTGCTGCTGCTGATCTGGGACTTCTCAAGCCTTGACCTGACCATGGCGCACTGGTTCGGCTCTGCCAGCGGCTTTGCGCTGGAAAGCCATTGGCTGTGGCGCAACCTGCTGCACGACGACGTCAGGCTGTGGCCGTGGGTGCTGGAGCTGTATTTGCTGGTCGGCATGTTCCTGCCCCTAGGCAGCCTCAAACGCCTGCCGATGGCGCGGCGGGTGCAACTGGCCTTGACAACGCTGGCCGCGCTGCTGGCCGTCTCGACCATCAAGCTGTACAGCCATACCAGCTGCCCCTGGGACCTGCAGGACTTCGGCGGCGTGGCGACCTATGTGTCGCACTGGGCCTGGGGCACTCGCGATGGCGGCAGCGGCGGCTGCTTTCCGGCCGGCCATGCGTCGGCAGGCTTTGCCTTCATGGGCGGATTTTTTGCCTTCAGGCACGTGCTTCCGAACACTGCCCGGCGCTGGCTGGCCGGGGCGATGCTGGTTGGGTTTGTCTTCGGGCTGGCGCAGCAGGTTCGGGGCGCGCACTACATGAGCCATACCTTCTGGACCGCCTGGCTGTGCTGGACGGTGGCAGCCGGCGTGGATGCAGCGGTCAGCCAGCGGATTGCACAAACCCGGCCACGCGCGCCAGCACCGGCGCCCGGCTTCTGAGGACCTGCGCCATGGACGCCAGCAAGGTGACATGGCTGACGCCGTCGAACAGTTCGGACTCGACCCGAACGCCGCTGGCCCGAAGCCGCGCCGCCATCGCCAGCGTGCTGCGCTGCGGATTGACCACGCTGTCCTCGGCGGGCGCCAGCAGCAGCGCCGGCGGCGAGGCCGGGGACGCATGAATGATCGGCTGGCTGTCGGCGGAGGTCTGTGGCCAGTCGAAGGCCACCCGGGTCTGGGGGTCGCCAATCGGCAGGAAGTCATAAGGGCCGGCCAGCCCGATCCAGCCCGCCAGCCGGGCAGGCGCCAGGCCGACCGCCGCCAGCCAGCGCGCATCCAGGGCGACCATGGCGGCGTTGTAGGCGCCGGCGCTGTGGCCCATGACAAAAATCCGCTGCTCGTCGGCGCCGAATTCAGCCGCATGGTCAACCGCCCAGCGAACCGCACTGGCGCTGTCCTGCACAAAGGCCGGGTAGCGAAACGCCGGACTCAGCCGGTAGTCGGCCACCACCGCCACGATGCCGCGCGACGCCAGCGCCTCGCCGACAAACCGGTAGTCGCCGCGCTCGCCCGACGACCAGCTGCCGCCATAGAAAAACACCACCAACGGTGGGCGGGAAACCCCAGCGGCCGGCTGGTACACGTCAAGCAGCTGGCGCGGGTCGGCGCCATAGGCCAGTCCCTCGGTGCGCCGGTAGCTGTCAGTGGAAACCGTGGCGTTGAGCAGGTCAGCGCCCGAGCAGGCGGTGAGCAGCGCCGGCAGCATGGCGAACCATGCGCGTCTGGGCAATTTTGAAGAAAATGAGGTCATAAGACGCGTGTATACGCACGGCCGGGGCGCATGGATTCAAGCCAGGCCGTGCGCGCATTCGTGCAAGGCTGCACAACCGGTCCGACCCAGCCGCCGCTTCAGGCCACCCGGCAGATCTTGAGCATGTTGGTGCCGCCCGGCGCGCCCATCGGCTCGCCGCAGGTGATGGCGTACACATCGCCGCTCTGCACGATGTCCAGGCGCAGCAGGTGGCCTTCAGCCTGTTCGAGCGCGGTATCGCGGTCGGCGCTGCTGTCCATGAGGATGGGCCGCACGTTGCGGTAAAGCGCCATCTTGCGCTGGGTCTCCAGGCGCGGGGTGAGTGCATAGATGGGCACCCGGATGTCATGGCGGCTCATCCACAGCGCGGTCGAGCCGCTGTCGGTCAGCGCCACAATGGCCTTGGCGCCCAGATGGTGGGCGGTGAACAGCGCGCCCATGGCAATCGACTGGTCGATACGCGCAAAGGTCTTGCCGGAAAAATCGGCGCTCAGCTCCTTGTACTCGGCCTTCTCGGCTTCTTCGCAGATCTTTGCCATTTCCTCGACGGTTTCCAGCGGGAAGCGGCCGGCGGCGGTCTCGGCGCTGAGCATCACGGCATCGGTGCCGTCGAGCACCGCATTGGCCACGTCGCTGACCTCGGCGCGCGTGGGCACCGGATTCAGGATCATGCTCTCCATCATCTGCGTCGCGGTGATGACCACCTTGTCGGCGGCCCGGGCCATCTTGATCATGCGTTTTTGCAGTGCCGGCACGGCGGCATTGCCGACTTCCACGGCCAGGTCGCCGCGCGCGACCATGATGCCGTCGCTGACCTTGAGGATTTCTTCGAGCTTCGGAATCGCCTCGGCGCGCTCGATCTTGGCGATCAGGCCGGGCTTGTGTTTGTAAGGCGCGGCGGCCACGTTGCACAATTGGCGCGCCATTTCCATGTCGGTGGCGTTTTTCGGGAAGCTCACGGCCACGTAGTCGGCCTGGAAACTCATCGCCGTCTTGATGTCGTCCATGTCCTTGGCCGTCAGCGCCGGCGCGGTCAGCCCGCCGCCCTGCTTGTTGATGCCCTTGTTGTTCGACAGCTCGCCGCCGAGTTTGACGGTGGTGTGGACTTCCTCGCCGCGCACCGCATTGACGGTCAGCACGATCAGGCCGTCGTTGAGCAGCAGCACGTCGCCCGCCTTGACATCGCGGGGAAGTTCCTTGTAGTCCAGCCCGACGCCCTTGAGGTCGCCCGGCTCGACGCGGGACGCATCCAGGATGAATTTTTCGCCGGGCACGAGCATCACCTTGCCTTCGGCGAACTTGCCGACGCGGATTTTCGGCCCTTGCAGGTCAGCCATGATGGCGACTTCGCGGCCGGTGCGCTGGGCCACTTCGCGCACCAGGGCGGCCAGGTTGATGTGGTCCTGCGCCTTGCCGTGGCTGAAGTTCAGCCGCACCACGTTGACGCCGGCACGTATCATTTTTTCCAGCAGAACCGGATCACTGGAAGCGGGGCCGAGGGTGGCAACAATTTTGGTGGCGCGACGCGTCATGGGGGATGTCTCCTTGTAATTTAGTTCCCGATTCTCACACGAAATCGGTTACCAAACGGGTACCAAAAAAGCCGCGATTCCGGGCTGAGCGCAGGGTGCAGCGCCAGCTCCACGCCCGGCACGCCAGAAATGTGGTCTGAACTCCTGCTTGCAAGCAAAAAATGCCGTTTGCGCATACTGGACGTGCGCAAGCAGCTATCGAAAACAGAGTATTCAGTGCGCCTCTCCGGCCCGCTTCTGCAAAATCTCGAACGCCGGTAGCGTCTTGCCTTCGAGCACTTCAAGGAAAGCGCCGCCGCCGGTCGAGATATAGCCCACGTCTTTTTCAATGCCGTACTTGGCAATGGCCGCGAGCGTGTCGCCGCCACCGGCAATACTGAAGGCGCTGGACTCGGCAATCGCCCGGGCAATGCCCTCGGTGCCCTTGGAAAAGGCCTCGAATTCAAACACGCCGACCGGGCCGTTCCAGACGATGGTGCCGGCGCGCTTGAGCTGCGCGGCCAGCCGGGCGGTGGTGTCGGGGCCGATGTCGAGGATCAGGTCGTCGTCCTCTACGTCGATCGCCTGCTTGACGGTGGCGGGCGCATCAGAGGCAAAGGTCTTGGCGCACACCACGTCGGTCGGAATCGGTACTTCGGCGCCGCGCGCCTTCATCGCCTCGATCACGGCGCGGGCCTCGGCCAGCAAATCGGGTTCGGCCAGGCTCTTGCCGATATTCAGGCCCTGCGCCAGCATGAAGGTGTTGGCAATGCCGCCGCCGACGATCAGCTGGTCGACGTTCTCGGCCAGGCTTTTCAGGATGGTCAGCTTGGTCGAAACCTTGCTGCCGGCGACGATGGCGACCAGCGGCCGCTTCGGATGGGCAAAAGCCGCCGTGATGGCGTCCATCTCGGCCGCCAGCAGCGGACCGGCGCAGGCCACGGGCGCGTATTGCGCGATGCCGTAGGTCGAGGCCTCGGCGCGGTGCGCCGTGCCGAAGGCGTCATGCACGAAGATGTCGCACAACGCCGCCATCTTGCGCGCCAGCGCTTCGTCGTTTTTCTTCTCGCCCTGGTTCAGCCGGCAGTTTTCCAGCATCATCAGCTGGCCGGGCGCTACCGTCACACCATCGACCCAGTTCGACACCACGGGAATCTCGCGCCGCATCAATTCACCCAGCCGCCGGGCGACCGGCGCCAGCGAATCCGCCGGCTTGAATTTGCCTTCCGTGGGGCGGCCCAGGTGCGACGTGACCATGACCGCCGCACCGGCATCCAGCGCCATCTGCAGGCACGGCACCGAGGCGCGGATGCGCGTGTCCTCGGTGATGGCGCCGCTGGCGTCCTGCGGCACGTTCAGGTCAGCGCGGATGAACACACGCTTGCCAGCCACCTGGCCGCTGGCGCACAAATCGGAAAAACGGATGAAATTCATGGCGACTCGCAAAGTACAAAGGTTGATAAAACCGCCGGCAGGCGGCTGGCTGGAAGAATTGTAGGGGGCGGCCCACGCACGGGGTAACCGCAAAGCGCGTGCCCGCCAACCCAGCAAGGGCCGCGGAACCGGCTTCGCCGGGCCGCAGGCGCAGCGGCCCCCTCGGGGGGCAGCGACCCGCGCAGCGGCGGAGCGTGGGGGCCACATTCACCAGCCCAGGCCAAGGTGCAGCGCCAGGTACACCGCCATGCCGCTCACGATGGTGCCCAGCACACCGCGGCGCCAGAAAAACCAGGCCACGCCGGCCGCCGTGCCGAACAGCCGGGCATCCTGCCAGGTGGCGATGAGGTGGCCCTGCGTCATGACGATTTCGGGGACGATCACCGCCGCCAGTGCGGCAATCGGCGCATAGTCCAGGCCGCGTTTGGCCAGGTCCGGCAAGGTCCAGGGCTTGTCTGACAAAAAGAAAAAACAGCGGGTGATCACCGTCACCCCCGCCATGCCGGCGATGGTCGCGACGGTCCAGAGATCGGTCTCGTTCATGGCGTGTTGCCAGGACCGGCGCCGGGCCCGTGCTGCGGGATCTGCGCAGCCGCGCGCGGGCCGGCCCGTTCAAGTGTCAGGCACACGGCAACCGCCGCCGCGATGGCCACCAGGATGTTGAGCTTGAGCGGTAGCGCAAACGCGGCCACCGCCGCAGCGCCCGCCACCAAGGCCGCGATGATGCGCAGGCGGGTGGTGACCAGCGAGAAAGAGATGCCGAGCAGCGCCAGGATGCCGGCGAAGCCCAGCCCCCAGGCGCTCGGGATGAGATTGGCCAGCGCGATGCCAACCAGGCTGCTGCCCATCCAGTTGACCCAGCACAGCCCGCAATTCCCCGCCAGGTAGGCCTGCTGCGCCAGGCGCTGGCCGGGCTCGTCGCCGGGAGCGGGAAAGCGCTGCACAAACAGCACATAGCTCAGGTCGGTCGTCAGGAAGCCGGTCAGCAGGCGCTGAGCCAGCGGCAGGTGCATCAGGTAGGCGCGCAGGTGCGCGCTGAACACCACGAAGCGCAGGTTGACGCAAAAGGCCGTGGCCAAAATCACCCAGGCCGGCGCGCCCGCGACGAGCAGCGGCATCGCGGCCAGTTGCGCGCTGCCGGCATACACCAGCACCGTCATCAGCGTCGCCTCAATGACGATCATGCCCGACTTGACCATGGCCACGCCGGTCATCAGGCCCCAGGCGGCAAAGCCCGGCGCCACCGCGAACATGTCGCGCGCACCCTGGCGGAATTCAGCGTGGCGGTAATAGGCGGCGCGAAGGAACACCGGCGGTCACTTTCCGAACAGCATGCCGGGCGCCAGTGCAAAGCCGCGCAAGAAGTCGGCGCTGCCCAGGCGCTTGCCGCCAGCGCGCTGCAGTTCGGTGAGCACCAGCACGCCATCGCCGCAAACCACCCGGACGCCATCGGCGTTTGCAGACAAAATCTGGCCTTCCCGCATATCCAGCGGTCGCGAACAGCTATCAATTTCAGAGCGCCATAGCTTCAGGGTGTCTGGCCCCAGCTGCGTGCTGGCGCCGGGAAAAGGCGTCATGGCGCGGATGTGCCGGTCAATGCTGGCGGCCGGCTGCGTCCAGTCCACCGCCGCTTCTGCTTTTTCGATCTTGTGGGCATAGCTCACGCCCTCGGCAGGCTGCCGGACCGGATGCAGTTGGCCGCTGCCAGCGAGTTCCAGCGCCTGCACGACCATCTGCCCGCCCAGCGCCGCCAGCCGGTCATGCAGCGTGCCGGTGGTGTCGGTATCTTGAACCCCCAGTTTCTCCACCAGCAGCATGTCGCCAGTGTCCAGTCCCGCATCCATCTGCATGAGGGTGATACCGGTTTCCCGGTCGCCGGCCTGGATCGCACGGTGGATCGGCGCCGCGCCGCGCCAGCGTGGCAGCAATGAGGCGTGAATGTTCAGGCAACCCAGCCGGGGCAGGTCGAGCACCCACTGCGGCAGGATCAGTCCGTAGGCGGCGACCACCATGGCATCGGCCTGCACCGCTTGCATCGCGTCTCGCGCGGCGGCGGCGTCTTCGGGGTATTTGCCGTCCAGCCGCAAACTTCTGGGCTGGGCGACGGGAATACGGTGGATTTCGGCCCACTGCTTGACGGCGGACGCCTGCAGCTTCAGGCCCCGGCCGGCGGGGCGGTCGGGCTGGCTCAGTACCAGAGGGATTTCAAAACCGGCGCCGTGCAACTCGGCAAGCGCCACACGGGCAAAGTCAGGGGTACCGGCAAAAATAACGCGCATGGGGCGTGATTCTAAAGAGTCGCCGGCATGTCGAAGCGACAACCCCCTCCTCGTCAAGTCAGCGCACCGGTTCGCGTTCCTCGTCTTTTTTCTGTTTGACGAGCTTGGTCCGGATGCGGTTGCGCTTGAGCGGCGACAGGTATTCGACAAACACCTTGCCCATCAGGTGGTCCATTTCATGCTGGATGCAGACCGCCAGCATGCCTTCGGCCGCATGCACCTGGCGCTGGCCGTCGAGGTCCAGCGCCTCGACCTTCACTGCCAGCGAGCGTTCCACGCCGTCGTAGATGCCGGGCACCGACAGGCAGCCTTCGTCGCCGATGCGCTTCTCGGCGCTGGCCCAGACGATTTCAGGATTGATCAGCACCAGCGGCTGGTCGCGGGTTTCGCTCACGTCGATGACCAGCAGCCGTTCATGCACATCGACCTGCGTGGCGGCCAGGCCAATGCCCTCGGCGTCGTACATGGTCTGGAACATGGCGTCGGCCAGTTGGCGCACGCGGTCGTCGATGGAGGCCACCGGCTTGGCCACGGTATGCAGGCGCGGATCGGGATAACGAAGAATGGTGAGTTGGGTCATGGCAGGAATGGGGAGAAGTCGCTATTTTCGCCACTTTTCCTAATTTTCAAAGGCTGCAATCCTCTCAGAATCGTCTAATCATTGCTTAATCAAGGGCTTGGGTACAGAATCGCTGGAAATTTGCGCGGATACAAGCATTGCAAAATGAATTTATTTGTAGCGTAAAGTAAACGCGGACCCTCCCTACAAGCTTCAAGATGCACACAAACTTTGGTCGTTTCCGCACTGTTTCAACGGCCGCTGCCGTCCTGCTGTGCCTGTCAGCCGGCGTGCAGGCCCAGAACTTTCCCGTCACATCGGGCCAGCAGGCCACGGCCGCGCAGGTGGCCCGGACCGGCATTCCCCTGGCCGACCTGATGCCCAATGCGCCTGACAGCTACACCGTCAGGTCGGGCGACACCCTGTGGGCCATCTCGGGCCTGTTTCTTAAAAGCCCCTGGCGCTGGCCCGAACTCTGGGGCATGAACCTGCAAGACATCCGCAATCCGCACCGCATCTATCCCGGCCAGCAGTTGTTTCTCGACAAGCGCGATGGTCGGGCGACCTTGCGCACCCGCCGGGCGGGCAGCGATGGCGCGCCGATGGGCACCGTCCGGGTGTCGCCGCGCACCCGCTACGAGTCACTGGCCGATGCCTCGATTCCCACCCTGGCGCCGCAAGCCATCGAGCCCTTTCTGGCTGAGCCCTTGATTGTCGATGCGCTGGGCTTTTCGCAGGCGCCGCGCATCGTCGCTACCCAGGAAGGCCGGGTGCTGCTCAGCCGTGGTGACCGCGCCTACGCATTGGGCGGCTATGCGGGCGGCGATGGTCCGGGGCGGCCGCTGAGCGACGCGAAGGGGGAGCCGCTGGATTACCGGGTGTTTCGCAATGCCACGGCGCTGAAAGACCCAACCACGCAGGAAATCCTGGGTTATGAAGCGCAATACGTCGGCAAGGCCGAACTGGTACGCGGCGAATACAGCGTCCAGAATCCTGACAAGGACGGCACACTGCAGACTGAACGGGTGCCGGCCACCATCGACATCGTGGCCGCCAAGGAGGAAATGCGGGTTGGCGACCGCCTGATTGCCGAGCCCCCCCGCGAGTTGCGCAGCTATGTGCCGCGCGCGCCTTCGTCGCCCATGGCAGGGCAGATTGTCTCGGTCTACGGCAACGCCGTGGCCTGGGCATCGGAAAACCAGATCGTGGTGATCAACCGGGGAAGCCGCGACGGCCTGGAGCGCGGCCATGTGATGGCCATTCTGAAGGACGGCGAGCGCTTGCGGGACAAGACTGACAGCGCCCGGCCGGACATCAAGCTGCCGAACGAGCGCAACGGCCTGCTGATGGTGTTTCGCACCTTCGACCGGCTGTCGTATGCGCTGATCCTGCAGGCCACGGACGGCATCAAGGTCGGCGACCGTTTCACCAACCCCGATTGAACGGCTTGCGACCGGTTCACGGCGTGCCCATGGTTCTGACCGTGCGCTCCAAGGCACCGGCCCGAAAGGCAGGGTGCTGAGAATGGCCATGGATTCAGATGAACTGCGAGCCTGGCTGCGGCTGGCGCTCACACCCGGCGTGGGCAATGCCACGGCGCGCAAGCTGCTGGCGGCTTTCGGCTCGGCGCAGGCCATCTTCGAGCAAAGCAGTGCAACCCTGCAACAAATCGGTTCTGACAAGCTGGCGAATTCCCTGCGCAGCGAGCCGTCCGGCCTGGCGGTCCAGCGGCAAACCACGATGGACTGGCTCCAGGCCGGAGATGACCGGCGCATCGCGGTGCTGGGTGACCCGGCCTATCCGCCGGTCCTGCTCGACATCGAAGATCCTCCTTTGATGCTTTATATGCTGGGAACGCTTGCCATTTCAATACTTTCTGCTACTGAAAAAATAGCAAAAAGCCTGGCCATCGTTGGCAGCCGCAACCCCACGCCGCAAGGTGAAAGCAATGCCCGGCAGTTTGCCAAGGCATTCGGCGGCGCCGGCATCTGCGTGGTGTCGGGACTGGCACTGGGCATTGACGGCGCCGCCCACGATGGCGCGATGCTCGGCGGTGGCGAGACGATTGCGGTGGTCGGCACCGGGCTGGACCGGGTTTATCCCAAGCGGCACCTGGACCTGGCGCACCGCATTGCCCGGCAGGGCATGATCATCAGCGAATTCCCGCTTGGAACGCCACCGCTGACGGCCAACTTCCCCAAACGCAACCGCATCATTTCTGGCCTGAGCCGGGGAACGCTGGTGGTCGAGGCGGCGCTGCAGTCGGGCTCGCTGATCACCGCCCGGCTGGCGGCCGAGCAGGGAAAGGAAGTCTTTGCCATTCCCGGCTCGATCCATTCGCCGCAGTCGCGCGGCTGCCATGCCCTGATCAAGCAGGGCGCCAAGCTGGTGGAAGTGGCGCAGGATGTGCTCGAAGAGTTGCGGCTGGCCCCCGGCGCTTCCGGCGCAGCGCCTGCGGCCCTGCAGGCGCCGCCCGAAGGCGATGAAGCGGACGAAGCCGCTGGCACCCGTGACGATCCCCTGCTGGCGGCGCTGGGATTCGATGCGGTGAGCCTGGATGCGCTGCAGGCCCGTACCGGCCTGGATACCGCCCATCTGCAGGCTGGATTGCTCGAACTAGAACTCGACGGACAGGTCGTACGCCTGCCTGGCGGACTGTTTCAGCGCATGGCGGCGGGTTGAGCTTATCTGCGTTATATTGAATGCATGTTTGAAGTTCTGGTCTACGTCTACGAAAATTACTGGCAAGGCGCTGCCTGTCCGGAAATCGACAGGCTGGGTCGCAAGCTGATCGCCGCAGGCTTCGAAGCCGAGGAAATCCAGGAAGCGCTGGTCTGGCTCGACGGACTGAACATTGCCGCCAAAGGCACGCAGATCAGCTTGCCGGATGCACCGGATGACCCAGCAGGCGAGATATCGGACACCGGTTCTGTTCCTGGGCGCATGCAGGCGCAGGCCAGCAACAGCCTGCGAATCTACTCCGTTGCCGAACAGACGCACTTGGGCGCGCAAAGCCTGGGATTCGTCTGCTTTCTCGAAACCTCGGGCGTATTACCGCCGCACATGCGCGAAATCGTGATGGACCGGGCCATGGCGGCACCTGGCGACCCCGTGTCGCTTGATGACCTGAAGATCATCATCCTCATGGTGTACTGGAGCTTCGGCGAAGAGCCCGACGCGCTGGTCCTCGATGAATTGTGTGACGACAGCGAAGGCCGCCTCGCGCATTGATCGACGGTTTGGTTGCCAGTGCCTCTGCATTGTGGGCCAGTCCCGCAACCAACCTGTTGCATGGATAACCCCGCCGATGGCCGACGTTTATCCGAAAAGCCGCTCGGGATTGGCGTCCAGCTTGGCCAGGGCATTGCGCGTGGCGCGCACCGTCAGCGCTTCCTCTTCCATAGACACCAGCAGCCCGGCCTGCAGATAGGCGGCCAGCCGGCGCATCTGGATCAGAAAACTGCGACCATCTGCCGCGGCGAACAGGTGCAACTGCTTGCGCTCACTGCACCAGGCGAACTGCACATGGCTGATTTTTCCGTTGTGGTCCAGGTTGAACCAGCTGCCCGGCTGCAATTCCCTGGCCCAGGCGCGCATGGCCTCGGTCGGTTGGCTGCCGCCGTCGGCAATCACCTCGATATGGGCCGAATCGATCCCGATCATCGTGACCAGGCTGTCGGCATCCAGCGGAAAGTCGCCGACATCCTGCTCTGAGAGGTAGTCTTCGAGGTTGGTCAGGCGTCTGGCCATGGCATCAATCTTTTCGACCGGAATCGCATCGGTCTTCGACATGAAGGCGTCCGCCATGGTGGCGCTGATGATCTTCAACTGGGCATCCTGCGCCGCCAGGTCCAGCCCCAGCAGGGTCATGCCCTGGCGCAGCAGCTGCAGCAGCCTGGGCAGCGCGGCAATCACACGCGATCGGTCGCTGCGGTTCGGCTTGGCGCTGGCCGACCAGACCAGATCAGCTGCTGCCTGCTTGAACAGCAGGGTCTGCGCATGCTGTGGGCCATTCTTCATCGCGGCAATCGCCAGCACCTCGGCCCAGATCCTGAACAGAAATTCGCGTGTCTCCTCGCGCACCGGCATGTCATCGAGCATGGTGCGCATCTCGATGGTGTACTGGACGGTCATGGTTTCCTTCTGCTCCAGCTGCTGAGCCAGGCTGACCGCCCGCGCCACGCTGCCCTGCTCGGCAAAGAAGCGGGACAAAAACTTGTCAAATTCTTCGTAGACCAGCTGGAAAACGCGGCGTCCAGTTTCCGGGTACTGCTCGATCACCTGCACGACGCGCTTGATTTCGAGCTCAAGGACATCTCCCGCGACGGTCACATCAAAGCCCAGCGCGCACGATCCCATG
Source organism: Polaromonas sp. CG_9.11 (assembly GCF_015752225.1). Taxonomy (NCBI): domain Bacteria; kingdom Pseudomonadati; phylum Pseudomonadota; class Betaproteobacteria; order Burkholderiales; family Comamonadaceae; genus Polaromonas; species Polaromonas sp. CG_9.11. Next base: position 100,985 of record NZ_JADOVE010000014.1, on the reverse strand, counting down.
CGGTCGATCAACTGACGCGCCGGATGCTCCAGCGAGCTGAAAAACTCCGGCTCGGCGACTGCCACCCGAAGGACCGGCATCTGCAGGCGTGCAAACCAGACCCGAATCTGGGGCGCGATCCGGTCTTCGGCCAGAATGCTCTGGAACATCAGGGCGACGATTTCGATCGTCGCTTTTTCGGCGGAACTGGAAGCCGCCTTTTTCAGCTCGCTGGTCCGCTGGCGCAGTTCCTGAAGCGCCTGGTCGACCTGCGTGCGGGCAAAGTCCACATCCGACTGGCAGGAGTGCCGGGAACCGTCCTGGTTCGCTTCTTCAGCCTGCTGCTGAAGGCGGTCCATGGCGTGTGCCAGTTGCGGAGAGGCCTGGTGTGTGCGAGGCTGGTCAAACCCTTCGATGCGACTCATGAGCATTTGCTTGAGATGCCCGAGGACGCCCTGCGCCTTCATCCGCACGCGGGCCAGCGGCGTGGCAACGGCGGCCGGATCAACGCCTTCGGCCGCCGTCATCCTGCCGGGCGCCGGGGCATTTCGACTGTTCAAAATATCGGCAGAACTTGCTTTGCCAAAACTGCCATCACTTTTCGCAACACTGGCGGTCCTGATGGCATTCACGGCAGATGGCGTTCGCCTGACCAGGGGTCGCAGGTCGATTTCAGCCATGACGCCGCGCTCGATCAGAAACGCATTGGTCGCGTGGTAGATCTCCAGCATCCCGGCCGCCATGTTCTTGTGGATGGTGTCCTGTCCCAGCAACCATGCCGACTGCGGCAAGCCCGCCAGCGTCCACTGTTCGATCAAATGCTGTGCGATCACTTCCGGGCGGAACAGGTCCTGCCGGCTTAATTCGGACAGGCCTTCCAGGCTCTGGATACGCAGGCGCAGGTCATTGAGCTCCCAACTCGCAAAATCAAGCAGCCGCAGGGCAAGGCGCGAGGCAAGAATGCGGTGTTCGACAGTCTCATTGCCGACCAGTTCCATGGTTACAAGCTCCAGCAGCGCCGATGCCGTTGTCTTGGCAGACGGGGAGAAGGGCCTGCGCACGGCGCCAAGCACTCCCTGAACCCAGGCGGCGCTGTTGTTTTGGTAAAGCCTAAGAGCGTCGCGCAGATCCTGCATTTCCCGTGCGTTCCCCGGTCGCAGTGCCAACTCGGACAGCGTGTCCCCAACCGTCTTGGCAAGTTCGGGCACCATCTGCACCACACGCTCGGTGAACAGGACGCGAGCCTGTCCGGCAAGAAAACTTTGCGACGTATTGGAAGACGGCACGGCTGGCGATTGAACGTTGTCGAATCAGACTAGACCATCGCGCCCGTATTGGGATCATTCGGGTCTTCGTCTTTTTTCGACGGCCCCTTGATCAGGTCTTCTCGCTTGATTCCCAGCCACATGGCGATCGCTGCAGCCACGAACACCGACGAATAAATACCGAACAAAATACCAATCGTCAGTGCCAGTGCAAAATAAAACAGCGTGGGCCCGCCAAAGAGCAGCATGGACAGCACCATGATCTGGGTCGAGCCGTGGGTGATGATGGTCCGGCTGATCGTGGAGGTGATGGCGTTGTTGATGATCGCCTCCGTGTTCATCTTGCGGTAGCGGCGGAAATTCTCGCGAATCCGGTCAAAGATCACGACCGATTCGTTCACCGAGTAACCCAGCACTGCCAGCACGGCGGCCAGCACGGCCAGCGAGAACTCCCATTGAAAAAAAGCAAAAAATCCAAGAATTATGACCACGTCATGCAGGTTGGCGATGATGGCTGCGACCGCATACTTCCACTCGAACCGGAACGCCAGGTAGACCATGATGCCTAACACCACCATGGCCAGCGCCTTGAGACCATCCTGGGCCAGCTCTTCGCCGACCTGGGGGCCGACAAATTCAGTGCGGCGCAGCGTCACGTCAGGGCTGGCGGCCTTGAGTGCAGTGATCACGGTGTCACTCTGTTGCGCCGTGCTGACGCCTTTTTGCGCCGGCAAACGGATCATCACGTCACGCGAAGTGCCGAAACTCTGCACCTGGACATCGTTCAGGCCCAGCTTGGCCACCGTGTCGCGAATCTTGCCGACATCGGCAGCCTGGGTGTAGTTCACCTCCATCAGGGTGCCGCCGGTGAACTCGACCGACAGGTGCAGCCCGCGCGAGAACAGGAAAAACACTGCCAGCGCAAAAGTGGCGAAACTGAAGACGTTGAAGATCAGCGCAAACCGCATGAACGGAATGTCACGCCGTATTTTAAAAAATTCCATCTGGGGTCCTTGGAAAGCAGCAGCTCAGGAAAAAGAGGGGGTCATGACTTGGCAAGCGCACCGTCTGACGCCGGGCGCCAGATCGTACCGATCGACACCGCCTTGAGCTTTTTTTGCCGGCCGTACCAGAGGTTGACCAGGCCGCGCGAGAAAAATACCGCAGAGAACATGCTGGTCAGGATGCCGATGCAATGCACCACGGCAAAGCCGCGCACCGGACCGGAGCCAAAGGCCAGCAAGGCAAGCCCGGCAATCAGGGTCGAGATGTTCGAGTCCAGAATCGTCGCCCAGGCCCGTTCGTAGCCTGAATGGATGGCGGCCTGCGGCGAGGCACCACCGCGCAGTTCTTCCCGGATGCGTTCATTGATCAGCACGTTCGAGTCAATCGCCATGCCCAGCGCCAGCGCCATGGCTGCCATGCCCGGCAGCGTCAGGGTGGCCTGCAGCATGGACAGCACCGCCACCAGCAGCAGCAGGTTGACCGCCAGCGCAATGCCCGAGAACAGGCCGAACAGCATGTAGTAAGTCGCCATGAATGCCACGATCACCGCAAAGCCCCATGACACGCTGTGAAAGCCTTTGGTGATGTTTTCGGCGCCCAGCGTGGGGCCGATCGTGCGCTCCTCGATGATGTCCATCGGCGCGGCCAGCGAGCCGGCGCGCAACAGCAGTGCCAGGTCACTGGCTTCTGCAACGCTCATGGATCCGGAAATTTGGAAACGGTTGCCCAGTTCACCCTGGATGACCGGGGCGGTCAGGACCTCGCCCTTGCCTTTTTCAAACAGCAAAATCGCCATGCGTTTCTTGAGGTTCTCACGGCTGGTGTCGCGCATGATGCGACCGCCCTTGGCATCGACCGTCAAGTCGACCTTGGGTTGCTGGTTCTGTGAATCAAAGCCGGGCTGGGCATCGGTCAGGTTTTCGCCGGTGAGGATGACCTGCTTCTTGACGATCACCGCCTGGCCGTTGCGCTCGAAGAAACGCTCGGCGCCGAAGGGCACCGGGCCGTTGTTGTTCTCGGCGGCCCGGGCCTCTGCGCTGTCTTCGACCAGGCGCATTTCCAGCGTGGCGGTACGGCCCAGAATGTCCTTGGCCTTGGCCGTGTCCTGGACACCGGGCAACTGCACCACAATGCGGTCGATGCCCTGCTGCTGGATCACCGGCTCGGCCACGCCCAGTTCGTTGATCCGGTTGTGCAGCGTCACCATGTTCTGCTTGAGCGCCTGGTCCTGGATGCGGCGCGCGGCCTCTGGCTTGATGGTCGCGGTCAGCTTGTAGTCGGTGCCGTCGTGTGCTTCAGCCATCTGAAGATCGGGGATCTGGTCCTGGATCAGGTTTTTGGCCGCCTGCAGGGCGGCGCCGTCACGAAAGCGGATCTCGATCGCCTGGCCATTGCGGGCAATGCCGCCGTGCCGGATGTTCTTTTCACGCAGCGACAGGCGAATGTCGCCGGCCAGCGATTCGGCGCGCTTGGTCAGTGCTGCCTGCATGTCCACCTGCAGCATGAAATGCACCCCGCCGCGCAAGTCCAGCCCGAGGTACATCGGGTTGGCATTGAGCGAGGTCAACCAGGCCGGCGAGCGGGACAGCAGGTTGAGTGCCACCACATAGACCGGATTCGCAGGATCGGGCGCGAGCGCCTTTTGGATTGCATCCTTGGCCTTGAGCTGGGTGTCGGTGTCGTTGAAACGGGCCTTGATTGAGCCAGCTTCCATCGTGATGGCGTTGGCTGTGATGCTTGCATCCTTGAGCGCCTGCTCTACTCTGGCCAAGGTGACCGTGTCCACCTTGGCGGTGGACTTGCTGCTGGAAACCTGCACCGCAGGCGCTTCACCGAAGAAATTGGGCAGCGTGTAGAGTGCTGCAATCAGCAGCATCACCGCCATGATGGCGTACTTCCAGGCCGGATAACGATTCATGAGAGGACTGTTCCTGGTGAACGGAAAACAAAAGGCACACTGGACGGCCCAGTGTTGCTGGCTGTACCGTCTTTTCTACTGCAGTATTGCCTTATTTGGCGCTGTTGATGGCGCCCTTGGGCAACACCTGGACAATGGCGCTGCGTTGCAGCTGCACTTCGACGCCGGAGGCGATTTCCAGCGTCAGGTAGCCTTCGCCCAAGCGCGTGACCCGGCCCAGCAGGCCGCCAGCTGTTGCGACTTCGTCCCCCTTGGTCAGTGCCTCGATCATGGTACGGTGCTCTTTCTGCTTCCTCATCTGCGGACGGATCATCACGAAATACAGCACCACGAACATCAGCACCAATGGCAGCATGCCGGTCAGGGTGGACATCATGTCACTGCCGCCGGCTGCGGCAGCAGGGGCAGTCTGGGCAAAAGCTGAAGAAATAAACAAGGCTGACTCCACATTTTTAAAGAAACACTGGCAAGCGCCCAGGCCAGAAAGGCCGGAGCATGGCCGGTGGATTGTATGCGTCGTGGCGCAGGCGCTAAATTCAACTTCCGCGTGTGCGGCTATTTAGGCCAGCCCCTGTGAAGGACTGATGCCTGAAACACGCTGCCTCAAAAAGGCAGCAAGTCCAAGGCAGCAGCCAGCCGCGCCGGTTCAGGCCGCCACAACCTCCCGAACCCGCTGCGGCTGGCAAAACGCCTGCATCAATGCCGTCCATTGCGGCCGGGCAGCAGCCAGATGACGTGCCTTGACATGGCCGTAGCCCTTGATCAGCTCAGGAATCCGGGCGATTTCTACTGCCGTGGCATGGTTTTCAAGCGTCAGGCCAGCCAGCACTTCTTCAATGCTCGCCCGGTACTCGGCAATCAGCGCGCGCTCTTCCTTGCGTTCTTCGCTGTGGCCAAACACGTCGAACGGCGTTCCGCGCAGCCCCTTGAGCTTGGCCAGCAACCTGAAGCCGGTCAGCATCCAGGGGCCGAACGCCTGCTTTTGCAACTCGCCCTTGTCGTTCTTCTTCGCCAGCAGCGGCGGCGCCAGGTGGTAGTTGAGCTTGAAGTCGCCTTCGAACATGGCGTTGACCTTGTTCAGGAAGCCGGCATCCGTGTGCAGCCGCGCCACTTCATACTCGTCCTTGTAGGCCATGAGTTTGAAAAGGTAACGAGTCACTGCCTCGGTCAGCGTGGTTTTGCCCAGCGGCGCCTCCACCGCGCGCACTTTTTCCACGAAGGCCTGATAGGTCTGTGCGTAGGCAGCATTCTGATAAGCCGTCAGAAAAGCCACCCGCTTGGTCAGCATTTCGGTCTGCGATGGCTTTTTGACGAATTCAATCACCTGTGCCGTCTTGAACAACGCCTGGACCGACGCCAGGTCATGCGCGCAGCGACGACCCCATTCAAACGCCGCCTTGTTGTTGTCCACCTGCACCGCGTTGAGTTCGATGGCCCGCATGAGCGCCGCATGCGACAGCGGTACCCGGCCTTTTTGCCAGGCAAAGCCCAAAATCAGCGGGTTGGTGTAGATCGAATCGCCAATCAACTGCACCGCGACCTGTTCGGCATCAAAGCTTGCCATGCCTTCTGTGCCCACGGCCGCCTGCACCGCGCTTTCGCAGTTGCCGCCTGGAAATTGCCAGCCAGGATTGGTGACAAACGCCGCCGTCGGCGCGCCGTGCGAGTTCATGGCGACAAACGTGCGGCCCGGCTGCATGGTGGCCAGCGTGTACGGGCTGGCGGTCACGATCGGGTCGCAGCCGATCACCAGGTCAGCCTTCGCGGTATCGACCTTGGTGGTGTAGATAGACTCCGGCCGATTCGCAATCTGGATGTGGCTCCAGGTGGCGCCGCCTTTTTGCGCCAGGCCGCCCGCGTCCTGCGTCACCACGCCCTTGCCTTCAAGATGCGCGGCCATGCCCAGCAACTGGCCGATGGTGATGACGCCGGTACCGCCGACGCCGCCGACGACAATGCCCCAGGCATTTTCGGCCACCGGCAGCACCGGCTCGGGAATCGGCGGCAGGCTGCTCAGGTCGCCCTTCTTCTCTTTCTTCGGCTTCTTGAGCTGGCCACCTTCAACGGTCACGAAGCTCGGGCAAAAGCCCTTGACGCAGGAGTAGTCCTTGTTGCATGTGTTCTGGTTGATGCGGCGCTTGCGGCCGAATTCGGTTTCCAGCGGCTCGACCGACAGGCAGTTGGACTGCACCGAGCAGTCGCCGCAGCCTTCGCACACCAGCTCGTTGATGACGACGCGCTTGGCCGGGTCCACCAGCGTGCCGCGCTTGCGACGGCGGCGCTTTTCCGTCGCGCAGGTCTGGTCGTAAATGATGGCCGTGCAGCCCTTGAGCTCGCGGAACTCGCGCTGGAGCTTGTCGAGTTCGTCGCGGTGAAACACCTCGACGCCAGTCGGCAAGTCGTTGAGCAGCTCGGTGTGGCTGGCGCGCGCGGCACTGGCGTCCTGGGTGTGGGTGCGGCCGTGGTATTTCTCGGGCTCATCGGTGACCACGATCAGCTTGACCACGCCCTCAGCCCGCAGGCTGTGCGCGATTTGCGCCACCGAATGGCCTTCCGGCCGCTCGCCGACCTGCTGGCCGCCGGTCATGGCCACTGCGTCGTTGTACAAAATCTTGTAGGTGATGTTGACCCCGGCGGCAATGCTCTGGCGAATCGCCAGCAGCCCGCTGTGAAAGTAGGTGCCGTCGCCCAGGTTGGCAAACACATGCGCATCGGTCGTGAACGGCGCCTGGCCAACCCAGCTCACGCCCTCGCCGCCCATCTGCGTGAAGGTCGAGGTGCTGCGGTCCATCCACGTCGCCATGTAATGGCAGCCAATGCCGGCCACGGCGCGCGAGCCTTCGGGCACGCGGGTGCTGGTGTTGTGCGGGCAGCCGCTGCAAAACCACGGCGCGCGTTCGCCGGTGTCCAGCTTGGTCTCGACCAGCGCTCGTTCGCGGGCGTCAATCACCGCCAGTCGCGACTGCATGCGCGCCACGATGTCGGCGGACACGCCCAGCTTCTTCAGGCGCTTGGCAATCGCCTTGGCAATGATGGCCGGCGTCAGGTCGGCCTTGGCGCGCAGCAGCCAGTTGTCGCTCGGGTTGGCGCGGCCCCATTCGCCGCCTGACTGGTCGCCTTCGGGTTCGTCGAACTTGCCGAGCACGTTGGGCCGAACGTCGGCGCGCCAGTTGTAGAGTTCTTCCTTGATCTGGTATTCGATGACCTGGCGTTTTTCCTCGACTACCAAAATTTCCTGCAGCCCCTGCGCAAAGTCGCGGGTGATGGTGGCTTCCAGCGGCCACACCACGTTGACCTTGTGCAGCCGGATGCCGAGCTGATGGCAGGTGTCTTCGTCCAGTCCCAGGTCGTTCAGCGCCTGGCGCGTGTCGTTGAAGGCCTTGCCGCTGGCAATCAGGCCAAAGCGGTCGTTCGGCCCGGAAATGACGTTGTAGTTGAGCTTGTTGGCGCGCACATAGCTAAGGGCGGCATACCATTTGTAGTCCATCAGCCGCGCTTCCTGCTCCAGCGGCGCGTCAGGCCAGCGAATGTGCAGGCCGCCCGGCGGCATCTGGAAGTCCTCGGGAATGATGATCTTGACCCGGTCCGGGTCCACCGACACCGAACTCGACGACTCGACCACTTCCTGAATCGTCTTCATGCCTGACCAGACGCCCGAAAAGCGGCTCATGGCAAACGCATGCAGCCCCATGTCAAGGATTTCCTGCACGCTCGACGGAAAGAACACCGGCAGGCCGCAGGCCTTGAAGATGTGGTCACTCTGGTGCGGTGCGGTCGAGCTTTTGGAAATATGGTCGTCACCGGCAATCGCGATGACGCCGCCATGTTTCGCCGTGCCGGCCATGTTGGCATGCTTGAACACGTCCGAACAGCGGTCCACACCCGGCCCCTTGCCGTACCAGATGCCGAACACGCCGTCGAATTTTTTGCTTTGCGGGTACAGGTCAAGCTGCTGCGTGCCCCAGACGGCGGTGGCACCGAGTTCCTCGTTCACGCCAGGCTGGAAAACAATGTTTTGTGCCGCCAGATGCTTTTTGGCCGCCCACAACGCCTGGTCATAGCCGCCCAGCGGCGAGCCCCGGTAGCCGCTGATGAAGCCGGCAGTATTCAAACCGTCGATGGCATCACGCGTGCGCTGCAGCATCGGCAAGCGCACCAGCGCTTGCACCCCGCTCATGAAGGCGCGTCCGTGGTCGATGGAATATTTGTCGTCCAGCGTGACGGTTTCCAGCGCTTTGCGGATGTGCTCGGGCAGCGGTGCATTCATGGTGTTTGTCTCCGGATGGTTGTCTTGACCCGCCTTGTGGGCAGTTGGGTTTGCCAGCGTCCGGCCCGGTCGGGCCGGCGCTTTGACTTCAGGCAAAAGTGTATGTCCGGCCTTCTGATATGTCTTTGCTTTTTTTGCCTGATTCTGGCCGGCTGAAGAAAGATTCTTGCTGTGACACCCTAAAAATTGAAACATTCAAGAATGTTTGTCCTCGCCATGCTGAATGCTTTGCACCGCGCAGCAGCCGACCCACAAGAAAACGGTCGCGCTGGAGGAGGCGCTGCGCAAGAGGTTCGAAGTGGGCTGCGGCCGCAACCCAGCAGCAGCAGCAGCGGGATCAGTGATGGACTAACGCCGTGGTGTCGGGTGCGGCTCGCGCTTTTCTGGCATTCAGGCAAGGCACCGCATTGGCCATTCAGGCGGTGAAAAGTTTGCCATGTCTGCATCTGGCAGACCGTCGTGAAAAATACACAGAAGCGCCTGGGTCGACCTTTTGAAAATCACACATCATGTTTAATTTGATAAAAATAAGTAATTTTTTAATTTGAAATGTAATAATTGTATTTACAACCTCAATACGTTAAAAATGTTCGCCCCAAATTCACAGCTCGATGACTTGAAGCGCCACTGTCTCGCCATGGCAGCGCTGGCAGCTGCGCTGCTGCTGCATGCGCCCCTGCGTGCCCAGGAAGCCGCCAAGCCGGTGCCCACCCAGGCCAGCCGGGGCGCCAACAACGTGACCCAGGCCGCCGTGGCGCAGGGTGTGCTCAATTGCGCCGCGCGCATCAACCAGGTCAGCAGCTTCGTCGGCTACACCGCCCAGGCAGGGGCTTTGCTGATGATCCCGCCCGCCCAGCCCGACCAGCGCCTGATTCCACTGGCGCTGGAAGTTCCCTCGGAAAACGGCTCCGCTTACGTATCAGCCGCCTTTGCGCCGAACCAAGCCAACGGCTGCGGCGCTGCTTACGACGCCGTGGTGTATTGGCCGCAAAGGTGTGAAGCCGTGGCGAACCGACAGTTTGCCGGCCTGAAGCGGGTTGGCTTATTAAAAACGAGCATCACCGTGCTCGACGGTGGCGAATCCACCAAGGTTTTCTTGATGCCAGCTGGCAGCGGCTGCGTGTCGATCAAGAAAGAAGTCGTTCTGTAATCCCGTCCATCAACCTCAATTCCCTGGTGAATCATTCATGAAACAAACAATAAACAAGACCGCCCTGGCGATCGCCATCGGCTCGATTTTTGTCTCTTCCGCCGCATTTTCAGCAGATGCGATCGATGTCAGTTCCGCTACTGCTACCAGCCTGAATACGACGGGGACTACTGGTACCACGATAGGGAACAGTGGCGCCAATGTCAATATTAGTGCCACCACCACCACTGTAAGCGGTGCCCTGCAAGTGAATGGCGCCATCACCGGCGCATCGCTGACTGACGGTACAGCAACGCTCAGTGCTGGCAATCTGTCCGGCGTGTCTATGCTGACCGCGACCACGGTCAACGCAGCGGACGTGAATGCAACGACTGGCAACTTCGCAACGGTCAACGCAGCGAACGTAAGCGCCACCAACGCAGCAGTCTCTGGCGCCCTGGGCAGCACCACCGCCGCCATCACCGGCGCATCGGCAAATATTATCAACAATGCCACCGTGGGCGGCACACTGGGCGTGACTGGCTTGGCCACCACCACCGGCATCGCCAACACCGGCGCCTTGATGCAAACCGGCGTGACGGCCTTGAATGGCGCGACCACCGTGGGCGGCACACTGGGCGTGACTGGCTTGGCCACCACCACCGGCATCACCAACACCGGCGCCTTGATGCAAACCGGCGTGACGGCCTTGAATGGCGCGACCACCGTGGGCGGCACACTGGGCGTGACTGGCTTGGCCACCACCACCGGCATCACCAACACCGGCGCTTTGACGCAAACCGGTGTGTCGACCCTGACCGGCGCGACCACCGTGGGCGGCACACTGGGCGTGACTGGCTTGGCCACCACCACCGGCATCACCAACACCGGCGCTTTGACGCAAACCGGCGTGACGGCCTTGAATGGCGCGACCACCGTGGACGGCACACTGGGCGTGACTGGCTTGGCCACCACCACCGGCATCACCAACGCGGGCACCATCGCCAACACCGGCGCCTTGACGCAAACCGGCGTGACGGCCTTGAATGGCGCGACCACCGTGGGCGGCACACTGGGCGTGACTGGCTTGGCCACCACCACCGGCATCACCAACGCGGGCACCATCGCCAACACCGGCGCCTTCACGCAAACCGGTGTGTCGACCCTGACCGGCGCGACCACCGTGGACGGCACACTGGGCGTGACTGGCTTGGCCACCACCACCGGCATCACCAACACCGGCGCTTTGACGCAAACCGGTGTGTCGACCCTGACCGGCGCGACCACCGTGGACGGCACACTGGGCGTGACTGGCTTGGCCACCACCACCGGCATCGCCAACACCGGCGCCTTGACGCAAACCGGCGTGACGGCCTTGAATGGCGCGACCACCGTGGGCGGCACACTGGGCGTGACTGGCTTGGCCACCACCACCGGCATCACCAACGCGGGCACCATCGCCAACACCGGCGCCTTCACGCAAACCGGTGTGTCGACCCTGACCGGCGCGACCACCGTGGGCGGCACACTGGGCGTGACTGGCTTGGCCACCACCACCGGCATCGCCAACACCGGCGCCTTGACGCAAACCGGCGTGACGGCCTTGAATGGCGCGACCACCGTGGGCGGCACACTGGGCGTGACTGGCTTGGCCACCACCACCGGCATCACAAACGCGGGCACCATCGCCAACACCGGAGCCTTCACGCAAACCGGTGTTTCGACCCTGACCGGCGCGACCAGCATCAACACTGCCGGCACCGCATCCACCGTTATTGGCAACGCGTTCAACACCACGAGCATCAACAGCGCCACCAACAACATTGGCGTCAACGCGTTTGCCACGACCAACAACATGGGCACCAACAGCGCGGCGGCCAGCACCAATGTGATCGGCAATTCCAATTTCGGAACGACGGTTACCTCTCGCGCTGGTGCAAGCTACGTCACACTGAACAACACCCAGGCCACCCTAGGGACGAGCACGGGCGGCGGCTACACGGCTTACGCCACCAGCCAGTCCACCGGCACCGGCACCATTGGCGGCGTTGTGGACAACAAGTCGTACACCAACAAGCTCAGCGGCAACACCTACGTGGACGGCAACGTCTATGTCAACGGTACGCTGGACTATGTGTCGAGCAACTCGGCCAACACCTCGGTGATCGGCGCCACTTCGGCAACCAGCAACCTGGCGGGTGCCACGACCGCCACCACGGGCGGCACGGCCATTGTGATGAAGGGCGCCACCGGCACCCAGACGGTGGTGGATGCCAACGGCAAGCTGACCAATGTCACCGGCACTGCAGCACAATCGACCGCTGCAATCACCCTAACCAACGGCATTGGCAACACACACGGCCTGGTGGTCACGGAAACGCAGGCCAGTTTGTCGGGCGGTGCGAATTCCAGCACGCTGACCCTGAACGACAACGGCGCCAATTTCAGCAATTCGGCCACTGGCGCGCCGGTACAGTTGCATGGCGTGAACGACGGCTCCTCAAACTTTGACGCGGTCAACGTGCGCCAGTTTTCCAGTGCCATTGCATCGGTGACGGCCATGGCCAACATTCCCCAGGTGGACCAGGACAAGACCTATGCCATGGGCGTGGGCGTCGGCAACTTCATGGGCAAGACCGCACTGGCCTTGGGTGCCACCTACCGCTTCACCCGCAACGGTGTTGTGAAGGGCAGCATCTCGTCAGCCATGAACAGCAGCAAGAGCACCACTGTGGGTGTGGGCGCTGCCTGGTCTTACTAAGCAAGACTGAAGTGCTGCCAGGGGTTGGGCCGGTCCAGCGCCAAGACCTCCTGGTTTGATTTCTCGCCGTTCTGCAAAGACACGGCCTGCACTACCACTACGCCGCGTTCACCCCACAGGTGAACGCGGCGTAGCCGTTCATGCGTGGCGCACCTGGCTGCTGCCTTGGTTGCTGGCTGCGGCAGTCGCTGGACAATGAACAGCCCCGTTCACGAACTTGTGCGGGAAGTTCACAGCAACCGGCCAGCGCGGCAGGCAGGCTGCCTGTCGTTTTTGCGCGTTGCGCCTACCCGTTTCTGGCAGCGCCGACACCCCTCTTGCCACGAAAACCTTCTTTGACTTAGCGCCAACGTTTGCTAGCTTCGATGCATTCAGCAGCAGATCTATTTTTGGCGACACACCTTGCTTTTTGCCCATCCAGCAGGTTCTTACGAAAGATTCTTGCTGCAAAATACGAAAAATGGAAACATTGGACAAGTTTGACATCGCCATCCTGAACGAGTTGCAGCGCGAAGCGCGCCTGACCAACACCGAACTGGCGTCGCGCGTCGGGCTGTCGGCCGCGCCCTGCTGGCGGCGCGTGCGGGCACTTGAAGAAGCCGGCTTCATCACCGGCTACCGCGCCGAGATCAACCGCCACAAGATCGGCTTGGGCGTGCTGGCCTTCGTGCGGCTCGACGCGGCTCGCAACAGCGGCGACGTGCTGCAGTCGCTGGAAGACGCGATCCGCACCATTCCGGAAGTCGTCAGCTGCCACTACATCAGCGGCACCGGCACCTTCGAGCTGCAGGTGGTCAGCCGCGACCTGAACAGCTTCAGCCAGTTCGCGCGCGACGTGCTGATCAACCTGCCCAATGTGAAAGACCTGCACACCAGCTTTTCGCTCGGCGAGGTCAAGGCCAGCGGCGCGCTGCCGCTGGGGCATTTGATGCCCGCTCCAGCCGGAATTTCAAGCAAATAGGGGTGTTTGCGCATGCTGGACGGGCGCAAGCAACTATCAATTTAATTTCATAAAAACGAAAAAGCCCGGCCTCCGCAGGAGACCGGGCAACCGGCTGGGCCGGAAGTGGCGCTGTTATTTTTTCAGTGCCTGCCCGTTCAACGCATCAGGCCTTGCTCAGCTTCATTTGGGCCGGCTCGCAGGTCAGGTAGCCCACGGCGGCGCCAAACTTGTCCTTGTAGTTTGCTTTGATCAGCGGATCGAGCGTGGCCTTGACGACGCTGTGGATGCTGCCCCAGTCGCCGGCATGCTGGAAGTTGCTCATGATGTAGGTCCAGCCGTTCAGCTCGTCCACCGCGTGCAGGCCGGTCGATTCGCCGCCTGCAGGGATCGACATGATGCGCGACAGCACCTTGGTGTCGATGTGGTAGGCCCACAGGAAGTTGTTGACGTGCTGGCCGCTGTCCTCGCCGATGAACAGCGTGCGCATTTTCTCGGAAAACTTCAGGTTGTCGGGGTTGGCGATTTTGTTCGGGTTGGCGGTGTTGCCCAGCGCGTCGGACGCGATGTCCTCGCCGGCCAGCAGGGCCTTGGTGTCCACCGGCATCCACTCGCTGGAGATGACTGCGCCCTTGTCGTCTTTCTGGCCACCCTTGAGGTTCAGGGCCATCACGGCGCCCGCCACCAGCGCCTTGGGCACCGAGATGCCGTTGCCGGGCACATTGGCTTTGTCGCCCGCCACCATGGACGCCTGGATGTTCTGCAGGGCCGAGTAGGCCACCTTGTCCTTGATGTTGACAGTGGTGCCTTCCATCTTCGTGAAGCCCAGGCTGGCGCCCACATAAGCGGCGTAACGGTGGGTTTCGAGAAAGGCGGCGGCTTTTTCCATGCCAGACCTGACCTTGATCCACTCGGTCTTGCCATTGGAAACCACTTTTTTGAACGTCGCGTCCACCGGGTCGGTGCTGCGCACGTCCATGATGTCGGTGGGCTTGATGCCGCCGTCGACCAAAGCACGAACTTCAGCGCTGGTGGCGCTGCCCAGCTTGATCCAGGTCAGCGCGGCGGCCGCATCGCCCGGAACGATGGAAAATCCCGTTCCCACCTTGGCAACGTACAGCGAGCCGGCGGACAAATCCTTTTCCTTGTCGGCCACGAACACGAAGTAACCACTGTTGGTGGCATCGTCACCCATGAACACGGTGCGGTTGTCGGGCATGACCTGCACCAGTTCGTGCGAGATGCGGCCCAGGTTGTAGTGCTTCTTGATGGAGGCGGTGCCGTCAAGGTTGACGGTCACCTCAGGCAGATGGCCATAGTTATAGGGGTTGGCCTCGGCCGCGTCGCCGTACAGGTTCTTGCTGAAGTCGTCCATGAAATTGCTGGCGCGCGAAGCGAAAGCATTGGGTTCGTACTCCTCGCTTGACAGGTGGGTGCCCCAAGGCGAGAGGCTGGCGCCGCAGGTGATCCACAGGCCGTTGACGCCGGACGTATCCACGTTGTGGTACTTCACCAGCGACAGCTTGCCGGTGGTGGGATTCTGGTCGAGCGTCAGCACCGCGATGGGTGACGGCAGCTTGCCATACATGCCGGTGGTGCCATCCTGGGCGCTACTGGTGTACTCGAACTGGACCACGGCAAACACGGTATTGCCCGTGACACCGGCAACCTTGGCACCCGGCACCGTCAGCAGCGACGTGCCATCAGGCGAGTCAGAGAAAAACTGGCGCTCCTTGCCCGCTACGGTGTTGTCCATGATGGGCTTGTTGTTGATGTCCACATAGCCACCCGCCAAAATTTTTCCACCCTTGCCATCGGCCACCAAGTCGCCGGTGACAAAGAAAGGCTGGTAGGCCAGTTTGAAATCGACCTTGCTGCTGTCACTGTAGTTGACCGTCATCGTCGAGCCGACGGTGGTCGTGGCCATGGCGTCGGCGTCGGCCAGCGCAGGCGCTGGCATGGAAGAAAAGCTCACGCCGCTATAGCTTGCCACCGGAGCGGCCATCGCATCATCGCCACCGCCGCAGCCGGCCAGCAGAAAGCTTCCGGCAAAGGTGGTCGACAAGGGCAGCATGGGGGCACCCGCAAAGAATTGCAGGGCACGGCGGCGGGACAGGGTGGCAACAGGTTTCATGGGTTTTCGCTCCGGACAAATAAGGCTGCGCGCGGCGAAAAGGGTCGGCGTCAGCGGGATCAATCACCCGCCTACTGTCGCCTGTCCATGTTTCAACTTGATGACACCCCGCCGTGCCCGGCGCGCATTCAGTCGCGCACGCAGCGCGCCACCAGCGGCGGCGGCTGCAGATACTGCAGCGCCGCCTCGCGTCCGCCCGCGCCCAGACCAAATTCGGCGCGCAGCCGGGGGTTGCTGTAGACCGTCTGCGTGCCCTGGCCGCCGGCATCGCGCAGCAGCACATCGTCGCCGCGCGCGCCTTTCAGCACCGCCGTGTTGTTGACGAACCTGACCGTGAACTGCAGACCCTGCTCACAGCGGTACACCGGGGCCGATGAGGCAGCCGACGGCCCGCCGCCTGTCAGGCCGGCACAACCGGCCAGTGCCGCTGCGCCTGCCAGCAGCATCCATGACGCCATGCGTTTGCCGAGAAGTTTGTTCATGTTCCTGTCTTTCAATGTCTATTTGGGCCACAGTGCCCACAGCCGAAGCGGCTGGTTGACGCGCGAGGCCAGCAGGCCGGCATCGATGCCGGTGCCGGCAAAATAATCGGCCCGCACGGCGCCGACGATGGCGCTGCCGGTGTCCTGCGCCAGCACCAGCTTTTGCAGGTTGGCCGCGCCGCCGCGCGAGGCCAGCCAGACCGGCGTGCCATAGGGAATGCTGCCCGGATCGACGGCGATCGAGCGGCCCGGCGTCAGCGGCACGCCCTGCGCGCCCTTGGGTCCAAAGGCGGCGTCGAATTCACTCAGGGGCTGCTCCTGGAAAAAGGTGTAGCGCGGGTTGCTCCAGAGCATTTGCTGCACGCGCTGGGGATTTTTATAGGCCCAAACCTTCGTCGACTCGACCCAGGGCGCGAGCATCTTGCCCTCGCCCTGCTCAAACAGCCATTGGGTGACGCTGCGAAAAGGCTGCTCGTTCGAGCCGGCATACGCCACCCGCACGACACGCTGTGAGCCGTCAGGCTCGGTGATGTTCAGCCTGCCCGAGCCCTGGATATGCAGCGACATCACCTCGACCGGGTTGTCCACCCAGGCAATCTCGCGCCCCTGCAGGGCCGCCCGGGCTTCGGGCAGGGTGTCGATTTCCTGGCGAGAAAACCACGGTTTGCGGTTGCCCAGGGTGGCCGGCGTGCGGTAAACCGGCACCTCATAGCCCCCGCCGGGACGGCGGCTGGCCCGGAGCACCGGCTCGTAGTAGCTGGTCAGCAAGCCATCTGCGCTGCCCTGCAGGGATTCGACCCGGTAGGGCTGGAGCCGGGCGACCATCCAGTCGCGCTGCTCCTGCGCCGAGGCAATGCTCAGACGCCGCACTTCGCCGCACAGGGGGGCGAACACCGGACCGGGCCGCTCGCAGCTCTTGATCCAGGCGTTCCAGGCTTCAAACAGCGAATCTTCCTCAAAGCCCGGCAATTCCGACCAGTGAACCGCAATCCAGCGGCTTTTCCCCAGGAGCCGGGGCGGTGGCAGTGGCCCGGCATCGCCTGGCCGCACGCCCGCCGGAACGGGCGCGGCGCCTGGCATGGACGCTGGCGGCAAAGGCACGCTGGTGCAGCCGGCCAGGAATCCGGCAATGGCGATAATCGACACCTTGCGCCATGACGGCCTTAACCGCTTCAGGCTTGCTGCCGCTTTCCAGGAACCAATCATGGCCTTACTTTTACTCGAAGCGCTGGGTGCGCTGCTGCTGCTGGTGTTCATTGTGTGGTGGACGATGTTTTCGGGCCGTCAAAAAGGCGAACTGAAGGATGAATCGGCGCGCGCGGCGCCAGACCCGGAGAAAGAAAGGAAATAAGCCGCATCGGCTACAGATTGCGTAGCAGATTGGCCAGCTCGACCGCCGACTTGATGCCCATTTTCTCAAAAACCCGGGCGCGGTGCACTTCGACGGTTCGCACACTGATGTCGAGCTGGTCGGCTACCAGCTTGTTCGGCAGTCCTTCGACCACCAGCTGCATCACCGCGCGCTCGCGCTCGGTCAGGCTGTCAAGCTGGGCGCGCAGGCCGGTGGTCTGGCTGTGCTGGACCAGCGCGGCGGCCGACAGGCTGAGCGCCTGCTCGATGCGGTCGACCAGCGCATTGTCGGAAAACGGTTTTTCGAAAAAATCGAAGGCGCCGCGCTTGACCGAATCGACGGCGGTCGGCACATCGGCATGGCCGGTCAAAAAAATCACCGGCAGGGTCGGCAGCAGGCCGTAGGCAATCAGCTTTTCAAACATCGCCAGTCCGCTGAGCCCGTTCATGCGCACATCGAGCAGCACGCACGATGGCGAGCGCACCTCGAAGCCCTGCGACACCCGGTCGTCAAAGGCTTCGCCGCTGGCAAACGACTCGCTGGGCAGCCGCCGGGAGCGCAGCAGCCAGGCCAGCGCGTCGCGCACGCCCTTGTCGTCGTCAACGATATAAACGGTGGCATTGTGGATCGGTTCCATGTCAGCTTTCTCCGGGCATGTTCTGCATTGCGGCCCCGGATGCCGGCAGAGCAGCGGCCACCGGCAGGGTAAAGCTGAAAATAGTACCCTGCGGCTGGACGCTTTCATAACCGAGAAAACCGCCATGCTGCTCGATCACCGTGCGACACAGGCTCAGGCCCAGGCCCATGCCTTCCTTCTTGGTCGTGAAAAAAGGCGTGAACAGTTGCCGGGCCACCTCGCCGGAGATGCCTTCACCCTGGTCCATCACGGCAAACTCGACCCACTGGCTGTGCGCATTCGAGGCGGCCGGCCGGATGCGCAAGGTCAGCACCTTGCCCAAAGGTGCTAGGGTCGGCGGGCTGGTTTCGTCGCTGCTTTGCATGGCCTGCATGCCGTTGCGCGCCAGGTTCAGCAGCACCTGCTCGACCATGGTGCGGTCGCACAGCACCGGCGGGCAGGTTTCATCGACTTGCAGGCTGATGCGCATGCCGAGCTTGCGTGCCTGCAGGATCACCAGCGGCATGATGGCGTCCAGCAGCGCGCGCGGCGCGACCGCCTCGCGCACCCGCTCGCTGCGGCGCACAAAATCATGCACGCTCTTGATCACCTTGCCGGCGCGCTCGGCCTGCTCGGCAATGCGGCCCATCGCCAGCCGCAGGTCATCGGACAAGGCCAGCGCATCGGGGGCCTGGTCGTCCGATGACGCATGCGCCAGAAGATTGAGCGAGCCGGTGGCGTAGCTTGAAATGGCCGCCAGTGGCTGGTTCAGTTCATGGCTGAGCAAGGACGCCATTTCTCCGACCATGGCCAGCCGGGCGCTGGCCTGCAAACGGTCCTGGCTGGCGCGCGAAACTTCTTCCGTGCGGCGCTGCTCGCTGACATCGAGAATGGCGCTCATCCAGCCGGTGTGCTTGCCCACGGCGTTGATCAGCGGCGCTTCCATGATCAACACCGCAAACCGGGTCCCGTCTTTTCGCATGAACACCGATTCATGGCCTTCGCGGGTCAGGTGATTGCCCGCCAGGCGCATTTCCTGACGGCGCTGGTAGACGCCCGCCAGTTCAGGCGGCCAATAGGGCGAAGGCATGCTCTGGTTGAGCAGCTCCTGCGCGTCAACACCGACCATCTTGCAAAAAGCCGGGTTGACATAGGTGATGCGCCCCTGCAGGTCCCGGGCGCGCAGGCCCGTCAGCAGCGAGTCCTCCATGGCTTTGCGAAAGGCCAGCGCTTCGCCCAGGTCGCTCTCGACCTGCAGGCGCCGCCGCATGTCGCGGCCCAGCAGGAACAGCACGACCAGCAAAGCCAGCGCCATGGCGGCGACCAGCGCCGTCAGGACATTGGGAAAAAGGGCCGGGGTGCCGAGCCGGCTTTCCATTCTGACCACCATCGTGCTGCCCGGCAGGTCGAGCAAGTGCTGAGCCACGAAAATCCGGCTGCCGCGTGAAGGTATGCCGTACAGCGCCAGGCGCGTGCCGTCCGCCTCGGTCAGCGACAGGCCGACGCCTTGCGACAGTGGCTTGCTGACCAGTTCGCTGAGCAGGGTATGCAGCGAATAGGTGGCCACCGCGTAGCCGGTCACGCGGCCTGCGTCCGTCAGGGGCAGGCACATGTCGGAAACTTCCGTGCCCAGCCCGTCGGTTTGCGGTAAAAAGTAGCTGGCCGAATAGGCCGGACCGCTCATCCGGCGGGCCGCGGTGCAGACCAGGCTCACATCGGCCTGCAGGCTGGTACGGTCGAGCTGCTCAAACACCGACTTGCGAAAAGGCGTCTCGACAAAGCCCAGCATGCCGAGCGTTTCGTTGCGCCACTCCAGCCGCAGGATTTCCCGGTGCTCGTGCAGCAGGTGGGCTGCGGGCACCTGCCAGGCCTGCGCATTGTGCTGTCGGGCATGCAGTGCCTGGACCGCCTGTAGATTGCGGTTCAGGCCCGAGCGGATGTCGGTCACGGCAAGCGCCGCATGGTCTTCCAGCCGGCTTTGCACCAGGCTGGACTCGTAGCGTCCAGCCAGCCAGACCAACAGGCCCAGCAGGGCCACCACCAGCGCCAGCAGCAGCAACCACAGGGAACCGCGCCGGCTGGCCCAGCCGGCAAGCTGGGGGAACTTCAGCACCATCGGGTCACAGCACCCTGTGGTTCAGGGCGGGCAGCCGCTGGCGAACCTCCTGCAGCCGGCTGGCCTGCACCTCGCTCATGACCACGCCCGGGCCCTCGGACTGCTCGGCCAGAATCTCCCCCCAGGGACCGACCACCATGCTGTGGCCCCAGGTGCGGCGGCCGTTCTCGTGCACGCCGCCCTGCGCGGCCGCCACCACGTAGGCCAGGTTTTCAATTGCCCGGGCGCGCAGCAGCAGTTCCCAGTGCGCCTGGCCGGTGATCCAGGTAAAAGCGCTGGGCACCAGCAGCACATCGGCCTTCAGGGCGCGGTACAGCTCCGGAAAGCGCAGGTCGTAGCAGACGCTCAGGCCGATGGTGTAGATGTGGCCGTCGCGCGAGGCCAGCTCGAAGCGCACTGGCTGCTTGCCCGGGTCGAGCACGCGGGTTTCGTCATGCGCCTCCTCGCCCTGGGCAAACCTGAACAAATGGATCTTGTCGTAGCGCGCGATGCAGGCGCCCGAGGGTGCATAGGCCAGCGAGCTGTTGTGCGCGCGGCCGGCATTGCCGGTGGCCGTGGGCAGCGTGCCGCCGACGATCCAAAGGCCCAGCTCGCGCGCTGTGCGGCTCAGGAAGTCCTGGATCAGGCCGCTGCCGGCCTGTTCCCGGACCTTGAGCTTGTCGGTGTCGTGCAGGCCCATGATGCAGAAATACTCGGGCAGCACGGCCATTTCGGCGCCCTGCTCCGCCGCCTGGGCCAGCAGCAGGCGCGCTGCGTCCAGGTTGGCGTGAACGCTGGTGCCCGACACCATCTGGATGGCCGCTATTTTCATGGTCAACGTGTCTCCCCTGTGGTTTCGCCCGCCTGGGCTTTTGCCCGCGCCTTGCGGTCGACTTTGGAGATTATCGGGTCGTACCAGCTTCCATCAATCTGGAATTCCTGCGTCGCCGCCTCCATCAGCGGACGGCGCAGGAACATCTGCGCCAGAAAGCTGCCCAGGCCCACCACCGGATTGATGGCCGTCGCAATCAGCGAAGCGGTTCCGGCATTGATCTCGGGCACCACGACCACTTTGAGGCTCTGCGTTTCATCGGCAAGGCTGGCCCGGCCTTCCATCAGCACGGCGGCATTGACGCCGCTCATCTGCAGGTTGTTGGTGTGCGCCACGCCTTGGCGCACCGTCACGTCGCCGCGAACGAAGTCAAAGGCAAACCCCTGCGAGAACACATCGCGGAAATCCAGCGTCAGCCGGCGCGGCAAGGATTGCAGGCTGAGCACGCCCAGCAGCTTGGCGATGCCCGGGTCGGCTTTCATGAACTGGCCCGATGCCACGTTCACATGGAACTCCCCGTTCAGGCTTGGATAGTCCAGGCTCAGGGGCGAACCCATCCAGGCGACCTGCCCTTGCAGCGTTCCCTTGCCGCGCCGGATCACGCCGTTCATGCCGAAACGCCCGAGCAGCTCGCCCGAGTCGGCAATGTCCAGTTTGAAGTCCATGCTGGCCCGGCGGCGCTCGTTCAGGGGCCGTGCGGCCGGGGGGCCAGCGGGCACGGCTGCCCAGTTGCCGGTCGCGGTCAGCACGGCCTCGGGCAGGGTGACATTGAACTTGTTCAGCCGCCACTCGCGCACGCCGCCCTCGGCCTGCGCACCGCCCCGGTTGATCGCCTCGATCTCGACCCGCCCCAGCTTCTTGCCACGCAATTCCAGGTCTTCGACCACGATGTCGAGCGCCGGAATGCTGGCAGGCTGCTCGTCCAGGATCGCCTCAACCTCGCTGGCCTCGCTGGCGGCCAGGCTCAGGCGCGAAAGCCGCGCATAGACGCGTCCGGCGCCCTGCGCGCCGGGCTGGCGAAACTCCAGGTAGCCGTCCAGTTCGGCGGCATCGATATTGGCGCGCCAGTTCGGGCCGTCCCGGGTGGCGCCCACCACCACGTTGTTCAGGCGACGCCCCTGCACCTTCAGCTGCCTGGCGCGTATCGCCATCACGTTGGGCAGGTAGCGCATGGCGTCGGCCAGCCCGGCCGGCGCGCTGGCGGCCGGCGGCGCCACACTGGCGCTGTTGGGCTGGCCCAGAAGGCTTTCCCAGGCGTCCAGGTCCAGCGCCGCCAGGTTGACATGGGCGCCCACGCCGGTTTCCGGCGCCGGGGTCGATTCGCCAGCCTCCAGCCCCACCGCGATGCTGCCCCGGACCACGCGGGCATCGTTGCCGCTGAGGTCGCGCAGGTAGGCGATGGTCGCCACCCGCCCGATGCTGAGCGACAACTGGTCCTGCAGCGTCTGGCCGGCGTCCATCGAGCCGGGCACCAGCTGGTTTTCAAAGCGCAGCGGCAAGGCCGTCTCGGCCGTCTTGGCCAGCGGTGCCGGCAGGTTCAGCGCCATGCCCTGCAGGCTGCTGGACACCATGACCTCGGGGACGGGCACGCCCTGCCTGAACTGCAGCGTGGCGCTGTAGGCGGTGCTGCCGCTGAGGTGCGCGGCCAGGCGTGACGCCAGCCCGAGTTCCGTTGCCTGGCGCAGCCCGTCGGCGGTGACCGTGCCCTGCGCCTTGAAGGCGACGCTGGTCCTGGCACCGGCGGCAGGCGTCAGCGGCCGTGTTCCGCCATCGATCCGGACCTCGCCACCGAGCAGCCGCGCCTGCGCGCCGGCCACGCTGAACCCCTGGTCGGTCACGTTCACCACGCCCTTGAGCTGGCCCAGCAGCGGTGCCTGGGCCAGGAACTTCAGGTCATTGCCCGGCAGCGTCACCGTGCCCTGGACCGTCGATTTGTCGATGTCGTCGATCGGCAGGCGCAGGCGAAACCGGTAGTCGGCCACACCGCTCGCCGTGGCGTCCGCCAGGGCATGCTCTGTCATGGCGCCAAGGGGCGAGGTGTTGACAAACCCCAGCGCGTCCGACAGGGCGCCCCTGACCTCCAGTGCCACCTCCACCGCCGGCTGGTGTTCAAGGTTTGCGATGCGGGCCTCGCTCTTGAGCAGTTGCAGGCCCGGCAGGCTGGCAACCTTGCCGCTGGCAACTTTGACGTCCAGCGAAGCCCGGTTGAACAGCAGTTCGCCATTCAGCTCGGTCAGCGCCGGCCAGGGCGCGGCACCGGGTGGCTGCAAGGCTTTGGGAACATAGACGAAATGCCCGTTGCGCACTTTCGCCGAGACCTGGAAATCTCCGAGCGCCGGATCGGCAAACGGCAGGTGCCAGACCGGTCCCTTAACCTTGAACTTCACGTCGCTGACCTGGCCGTTGATGACGGCATCGCGCACATAGTGGCGAACCTCTGGGTCCAGCAGCAGCGGCAGGTAGCGGTGCACCCGGCTGGCGTCGCCCCGGCTCAGGCTGCCCTGCAGGTCCAGGATGCCGGGGAAACGGCGATCAGCCGCTTCGCCGGCTTCGGCCGGGCCGGCGGCGGCGTCATCGGTGCGCCAGCGGACCTGCGCCTGGCCCTGGGCATCGGCATTTTCAAACTTCAGGTCGCGCAACTGCAGGTCGATCTTTTCGCCCGCGCGTTTCCACTGCGCCTGCACCGAGAGGTGGTCCAGCGGCAGCCGGGATTCTTCAAAAATTCCCGGCAGGTCCAGCGTGCCCTTGGTCATCTTCACGCTGGCCTGGCCGCCGTCCTGCGTGAGGTTGAAGTCCACCGTGGCGCCGCTCAAACCAGGCCGGCCGGGAACCGCTTGCGCGCCGCTGTCCGCCGTTCTGCCAGACACCGGGGTTGTGGCCGGCAGTGCGGCAATGCTCAAATCGGCCACGCGGCCCCTGGCGGCAAAGGCCGACGGGCCATCGAGCGGCCCCTGCCAGCGGGCATCCAGCGTTTGCACCAGACCGTGCGGCGCCAGGGAGGCCACCAGCGCGTGCGTGGACGGCTCAAGCGGCAGGCGGCTGGCAATTCGGGCCAGCGCGGCCAGGTCCAGCCTGTCGGCCTTGAGCGTGGTGTGGGCAGGCGAGCCACGTGACGCGCTGGCATGCACCAGCGCCAGGTTGCCGCCCGGCCACTGCAGGCCCTCCCGGGTGCTGAACTGCAGGCCCTCGGTGCTGACGTCGAAGCCGCCGGCATGCTGGCTTGCCGCCACGCGCCCGGCCAGGGTGTTGAAGGCCAGCGGCTGCAAATCGGCACCCAGCCGGGCATCGACATCCTGCAGCGCGGCATCGACCAGCGCGCCGGTGACTTTTCCCTGGCTGACGTCGGACCAGGCGCGCAGCGCGCCCTGCCCGCGGTTCAGCGCGATGCCGAGCTTTTCCAGGCCGGCGTACTGCTGGACGCGGGACACGTCGACCCGGGAAAACTCGCCATACACCTGGCCGCTCCAGTTCAGGAAATCGCCGCTGCGCCGCGACAGCAGCGGCTGCCGGAAAATCGCCCGCAGGCTGAAGCGCTCGCCCCATTCGGCCGGCGGCGTTGCGTCCAGCCGCATCAAATGGCGTTGCCGGCCGTTGCGCAGCACCGCGTCCACCTGGCCCAGGGCCAGCGGCGGCGCCGGCCGCATCTCGTCGGTCCAGCGCAGGGTGCCGCCGCGCACGACAAATTCGGTCTGCGAGAACAACCAGTCGGCGACCGCGCTGTGGCCGGTATCGGTGTCTTTCGAGACATCCAGGCCGCCGACAAAGATCTTGCCGTCGGCAGCGCGGCGGATGTCGACTTCGGGCCGCTCGATCACCAGTTGCTCGAAGCCAAGTCCCCACAGGGAGGAAGGGGAAAGCGCGCCCAGCACATGCGGCAGGCGCACCGCCTCGCGCCCCTGGGCATCGAGCAGGACCACGTCATGCAACTCGAAGGACGGGATCGCGCCCAGCGACCTGCCGGTGATGCGGCCAATGCGCACCGGCACGCCCAGCGCCCGGCTGGCCTGGGCTTGCAGCTGCGGACGGAACTCGGCAATTCGCGGCACAATCCAGCCGTGGAGCACCCCCCAGCTCAGGCCGAACAGCAGCCAGGCCGTGGCCACCAGCCAGAGCAGGCCGCGCACGGCCACGGCGATCCATCGCAGGCGCCGGGACGGCGGGGATGGCAGGGCGGGTGAAGCGGACGGGCTGATGGGGAGGGGCTCCATTGACCGGAGAATTATGACCGCCGACGGTTTGACCGGCCGGCGCAGAACCACGAAGTTTGTGAAGTAGTGTTGTGATGACTGATTCCTCGACTGGCTGTGCAGTAACTCCCGCTCCCGCAGGGCCAACCCCTCCTGATGCCTCGCCGGATGCCTCGTCCTATTCGCGCTTCGTCCAGCGCATTCGCCGGCGCTATGCCGAGCAGATGCCGCTGCTGGCCACCGGCGCGCCGCTGCGCCCGGCAATGCAGTCCGCGCTTGATGCGCTGCTGTCCAGCGGCTTGGACACCGGCGCAGCACTGCGCGTGCTGCGCCAGCTGGTGCTGGAACGGCTGGCGGTGCTGGACTGTAGCCCCCACGCTCCGCCGCTTTGCGGGTCGCTGCCCCCCGGGGGGGCCACTGCGCCTGCGGCCTGGCAAAGCCAGTTCCGCGGCCCTGGCTTGCAGGGGGATGGCCCCCACGCTCTGCCGCTTCGCGGGTCGCTGCCCCCCGGGGGGGCCACTGCGCCTGCGGCCTGCGCTACGCATGATTCGCAGCCTGGCGTTCCGCTGCAGGTGGTGACCCGCGCCATGACCGAGCTGGCCGAACTGGCGCTTGACGTGGCCATGCAGCACTCCCGGGCCGCACTCGATGAACAGCACGGCGCGCCCCAGGCCACCGGCGGCGGGCCGGCGCGGATGTGGGTGGTCGGCATGGGCAAGCTGGGCGCGCGCGAACTCAATGTGTCCAGCGACATCGACCTGATCTATGTGTATGACCACGACGGCGATACCGCCGGCCGCCCGGATGGCCGGGGACAGGTTTCCAACCACGAGTATTTCGCGCGCCAGGTCCGGGCGGTGTTCAGCCTGATTGGCGAGGCCACCGAGCACGGCTTTGTGTTCCGGGTGGACCTGGCGCTGCGGCCAAACGGCAATTCGGGTCCGGCCGCCGTCTCGCTCAGCGCGCTGGAGGAATACTTCCAGGCGCAGGGCCGCGAATGGGAGCGCTTTGCCTGGCTCAAGAGCCGGGTCGTGGCGCCGCTCGAATGCATCGGGAACGGCTCGGCGCAGGCCTTGCGCGGCGCGGTGCTGCCCTTCGTCTTTCGCCGCTACCTCGACTACAGCGTGTTTGACGCACTGCGGGTGTTGCACCGGCAGATCCGCGAGCATGCGGCCAAGCGTTGCGCCGGCCACCCGGAACGCGCCAACGACGTGAAGATGTCGCGCGGCGGCATCCGCGAGATTGAATTCACCGTGCAGGTGCTGCAGGTGGTGCGCGGCGGGCAGTTCCCCGAGTTGCGCACCCGCTCCACGCTGGAAGCGCTGCAGCGCGTGGCGCATGCCGGCCTGATGCCGCAGGACACTGCCGACGCCATGGCCCGGGCTTACGAATTCCTGCGCCGCGTCGAGCACCGCATCCAGTACCTGGACGACCAGCAGACCCATGTGCTGCCGACCCGCGACGATGACCTGGCCTGGATTGCCGCCACGATGGGTTACGCCAACGGCTGCCTGTTCCTGCATGACCTGGACACGCACCGTGAACTGGTCGCCGGCGAATTCGACATCCTGCTCGGCGGCCAGCCCGAATGCAAGGGCAAGGGTTGCCGGCCGGGCGCCTCGCCGGCGCAGCAGCTCGACGACCTGCTGGAGCAGCTGCCGCCCGACTGGCCGGTGCTGTTCCGAAGCCGGCTGGCCGCGTGGCACCAGCATCCGCGCATCCTGTCGCTGCGCGAGGATTCGCGTGCGCGCCTGAGCCGCCTGGTGCAGCGGACCGCCCAGTGGCTGATGGAAGGTCAGGTGAGCGAAGAGGCGGCGCTGCGGCTGATCGACTGGATCGAGCCGCTGCTGCGGCGCGAGAGCTACCTGGCGCTGCTGATGGAGCGCCCGTCGGTGCATGAGCGGCTGCTCGGGCTGCTCGGCGCGGCCCGGTGGCCGGCCCGCTACCTGATGCAGCACCCCGGCGTGATCGACGAACTCGCCAGCGACGAGCTGATGCATGAGCGCTTTGACGCCGCCGCCTTTTCCCGCGATTTGCAGCAGCGCCTGGCTTCGCTGCGGCGCACCGGCGAGGATGACGAGGAAACCTGCCTGAACCTGTTGCGCCGCGCCCACCACGTCGAGGTGTTCCGTACCCTGGCGCGCGATGTCGAGGGCGTACTCACCGTCGAGCAGGTTGCCGACGACCTGAGCGCCCTGGCCGAGGTGATCCTGGACATCACCGTGCAATGGTGCTGGCAGCACCTGAAAAACCGGCACCGCGAGACCCCCTGCTTCGGCATCATTGCCTACGGCAAGCTGGGCGGCAAGGAACTGGGCTACGGCAGCGACCTGGACATTGTCTTTGTCTACGACGACGACGACGAACGCGCGCCCGAGGTGTATGCCAGCTTCGTGCGCAAGCTGATCAATTGGCTGACCCTGAAGACCGCCGAAGGCGACCTGTACGAGATTGACACCGCGCTGCGGCCCAACGGCAATTCCGGCCTGCTGGTCACGCCGTTCGAGGCATTTGCCAACTACCAGCAGCGGCGCGGCAGCAACACCGCCTGGACATGGGAGCACCAGGCGATGACGCGCGCCCGGTGTGTGGTGGCCCCCACGCTCCCCGCTGCGTGTGGGTCGCTGCAGGAATGTAGCCCCCACGCTCCGCCGCTTCGCGGGTCGCTGCCCCCCGAGGGGGCGCTGCGCCTGCGGCCCGGCGAAGCCGGTTCCGCGGCCCCTGCTGGCTTGGAAAGTTCAGCCCCCACGCTCCCCGCTGCGTGTGGGTCGCTGCCCCCCGAGGGGGCGCTGCGCCTGCGGCCCGGCGAAGCCGGTTCCGCGGCCCCTGCTGGTTTGGAAAGTTCAGCCCCTACGCGCGCCGAGGGGGTTGTTCCGCCTGAGGGCGGCCCGTCGGCGGAACCTGCGCCTTCGCTGCGCCAGCGCTTTGACGAGGTGCGCCGGGCGGTGATCACGGCGCCGCGCGACCCCCGGGCGCTGAGCCGTGAAATTGTCGAGATGCGCCAGAAAGTGCGCGGCGCACACCCGGTCCGGGGCGGCAAGTTCGACGTCAAGCACAGCGTTGGCGGCATGGTCGATGCCGAATTCGCGGTGCAGTTCCTGGTGTTGTCGCAGGCCGGGCAGCACCCCGAACTGGTCGACAACGTCGGCAACATCGCGCTGCTGCAGCGCGCGGAAACGGCCGGCCTGCTGCCCGACGGCGTCGGCCAGCGCGCCGCCATTGCCTACCGCGAACTGCGACGCGTGCAGCACCGTGCGCGCCTGAACGAAGAACCGACGCAGGTCACGCCGCCCGCCTTGCAGGCCGAGCAGGGTGCCATTCAGGCGCTGTGGGACGCCTGCTTCAAGTCAAACGATTGATTTAACTAAATCAATCGTTTGATTGATTTATGTGCTGTAATCCGGCGCATGATTTCAAGCGACCCCACACCACCCGCTGCCGAGCCGCGCAAGCAGCGCGCCGATGGTGCCGAAGCCCGGCTGCTGCTGCTGCACGCGGCGCTGCGGCTGTTTGCCGAAAAAGGCTTTGCCAAGACCTCGACGCGCGAGATTGCCCTGGCCGCCGGCGCCAACCTTGCCGCCATCAGCTACTACTTCGGCGACAAGGCCGGGCTGTACCGCGCCGCCTTCACCGAACCGATGGGCTGCACCGAAAGCGACCTGACGCTGCTCGACCAGCCGGATTTGAGCCTGCGCCAGTCGCTGCACGGCTTCATGGCGAATTTTTTGGCCCCGATGAAACAGG
The DNA here is from genome assembly GCF_015752225.1 of Polaromonas sp. CG_9.11. Lineage (NCBI taxonomy): Bacteria > Pseudomonadati > Pseudomonadota > Betaproteobacteria > Burkholderiales > Comamonadaceae > Polaromonas > Polaromonas sp. CG_9.11. The sequence continues at coordinate 72,280 of NZ_JADOVE010000014.1, read as the reverse complement.
GCGAACTGGTGCAGCAATGCACCCGCCTGCACTTTCGCGAAATGCTCGAACCCACCGGCGTCTGGGCCGAGGAGATCGACAACGGCATCAAGCCGGCGCATGCGGCGCTGGTGGCCCTGCTGGGTCGGCGCCTGGGCTTGCCGCAAGCCGATGATGGCCTGCACCGGCTGGCCTTCAGCATCACCGGCCTGGCCGTGCAGCTGTTCGTCACGCGCGACATCGTGCAGGCCATCCGTCCCCGGCTGCTCGACCCCGAAGGCATCGACGCCTGGCTCGACCAGATGGTGAATTACGCCGAAGCCATGGTGAACATCGAGGCGGCGCAGCGCAGCGCCGCCCCTGCGCAGGCCTCCCTGCCCCCCCACAGCAACGCCAGCCAGGCCGCCGCATGAAACCCCACACCGTCCTTTTTTGCGTCCTCCTGCCGCTGGGGCTGGGCGCTTGCGCCACGGCCAACGTTCCGGGCGCGGTGTCGGCCCCCGTGCCGGCGCAGTGGTCCGCGTCCTTGCCGCCGCAAGCCAGTCACTCAGGCAATGACGGGCTGCCGGAAAAACCACACCAGGGCAGCTTGACCGGCCTGACGCAGTGGTGGCAGCAGCAGGGTGACCCGTTGCTGGTCGAGCTGATTGCCGCCGCGCAGGCCGTCAGCCCGACGGTGGCAACGGCACGCTCGCGCATCGAGCAGTCGCGCGCCACGCGGGTCGCGGCCGGCGCCGCCCTGGGGCCGTCGCTCGAGGCCTCGGCCAGCGTCAACCGGGGGCGTTCGCTGCAAAGCGGCGTCGGGTCCGACCCAGCGCCCATCGTCACGACCACGCAGGGCGGCTTGCAGGCCAGCTGGGAAATCGATGTGTTCGGCGGCCACCGCGCCAGCCGCAATGCCGCCGATGAACGCTTGGCGGGCGCAGAGGCGCAATGGCACGATGCCCGGGTGTCGGTGGCAGCCGAAGTAGCGAGTCAGTATTACAGCCTGCGCAGCTGCGGCCAGCTGGCACAGGTGACGCGCAGCGACGCCGCCTCGCGCCAGGAAACCGCGCGCTTGTCCGGCCTGAGCACCCGCGCCGGCTTCACCGCGCCGGCCACCGATGCGCTGGCCCGCGCCAGTGCCGCCGAAGCCAGCGGCCGCGCCACGCAGCAAAGCGCCCAGTGCGAACTGGACCTCAAGGCGCTGGTCGCCCTGACCGGCCTGCCGGAGCCTGATTTAAAGCAAAAAGTGGTTCTAGCGCAATACCCGCCTGCGCAAGCAGCTATTTTTTCAATAGCAAGCGTGCCGGCTGACGCGCTGGCGCAGCGGCCCGACGTGTTCAGCGCCGCACGCGACGTGGCCGCGGCCAGCGCCGACGTGGGCAGCGCCGACGCCCAGCGCTACCCGCGCCTGAGTTTGGGCGGCGCGATTGGCGCGTCAAACTTTCGCAGCAGCGGCCTGTCGGCCAGCCTGACAACCTGGTCCATCGGCCCGCTAGCGCTGAGCGTGCCGCTGTTCGACGGCGGGCGCCGCGCCGCCGACGTGCAGGCCGCGCAGGCGCGCTACGACGAAGCCGCTGCGCTCTACCGCGCCAAGGTGCGCCAGGCGGTGCGCGAGGTTGAAGAAGCGCTGGTCAGCCTGCAAAGCACCGCCGCGCGCGCAGGCGATGCGCAAACCGCGGTGGCCGGCTACCGCGCCGCGTTCACCGGTACCGAAGCGCGCTTTCAGAGCGGCCTGGCCAGCCTGGTCGAACTGGAAGACGCGCGCCGCAGCCAGCTGGCCGCGCAGACCACGCAGGTCTTGCTGCAGCGCGAGCGCCGGTCCGCCTGGGTCGCGCTGTACCGCGCCATAGGCGGCGGCTGGACGCCCGCGCTGGCTGGCCCCGAGAAGCGTGCCAACGCCAACGCCATCGCCGGCGTGGCTGCCACCGCCATGATCGCGCCCTCCCTCACGCCCGCCGCGTCCATCGAAGCATTTACCGCCGTGCCCGCCAGCCGCTGAACCTGCCCATCGTTCCGATCCTCCTCACGCCATGCAAAAATTCAAACTCAAGCCCGTCATCGTGATCACTTTTGTTGTGGTCGCCGTGGCGACCGGCGCGTTCTTTTACTTTTCCGCGCCCAAGACCACTGCGGCGGCCGCCGGCGTTCAGACCGCGCCCAAGCCGGCGCTGACCGTCACGGCTGCCTTGCCCGAAACCACCCGCCTGGCGATCCGGCTGTCGGCCAACGGCAACATCGCCGCCTGGCAGGAGGCCGTCATCGGCGCTGAATCCACCGGCCTGCGGCTGACCGAGGTGCGCGTCAACGTCGGTGACGTGGTCAAGGCCGGCCAGGTGCTGGCGACGTTCTCCACCGACAGCGTGCAGGCCGACGTGGCGCAGGCGCGCGCCAGCCTGCTCGAAGCCCAGGCCAACGCCGCCGATGCCGCCGCCAACGCCGAGCGGGCGCGCAGCCTGCAAAGCTCGGGCGCGCTGAGCACGCAGCAGATCAACCAGTATTTAACAACCGAAAAGACCGCCAGGGCGCGCGCCGAAGCCGCGCAGTCGGTGCTCGGTGCGCAGCAGTTGCGCGGCCGGCAAACGCAGGTGCTGGCGCCCGACAGCGGCGTGATTTCGGCGCGCACCGCCACCGTCGGTTCGGTGGTCGGCAGCGGCGCGGAATTGTTTCGCCTGATCCGTCAGGGCCGGCTGGAGTGGCGCGCCGAAGTCACATCGGCCGAACTGGGCCGCATTGCCGTCGGCACGCCGGTCAGCGTGGTGCCAGCCAGCGGCGGCGAGCTGCGCGGCCGGGTGCGCATGGTCGCGCCCAGCGTCGATCCGCAGACGCGCGCGGCGCTGGTGTATGTCGATCTGCCGGCATCAGGCAAAACGTCAACCGCCAAGGCCGGCATGTTCGCCCGTGGCGAATTCGAACTCGGCGCCACCGACGCGCTGACCGTTCCACAGCGCGCGCTGGTGGTGCGCGACGGCTTCAACTACCTGTTCCACCTGGGCGAAGGCAACCGCGTCAGCCAGCTCAAGGTGCAGACCGGCCGGCTGGCAGGCGATCGCGTCGAGGTGGTTTCAGGCTTGCCAGCGGACGCCCGCATCGTCGTCAATGGCGCCGGTTTCCTGAACGACGGCGACCTGGTGCGTGTGGGCCAGGAATCCGAATCCGATACGGCTCCTGCGCAGGCTGCATCTGCGCCAGCAACTATTAAAACAGGAGCAAAACCATGAAGGCTCCGTTTCACGCCGTCCAAATTCCGCAACAGAACAACTTTCCCAACCGGGCCTCGCGTTTACTCCCTCTCCCTCCGGGAGAGGGCGGGGGTGAGGGCTCCCCGACCCCGCTTTTTGGCGGCGGCTTCCCCTTGCCAGCACCCTCACCCCAACCCTCTCCCACAAGTGGGAGAGGGAGCAAGAAAACGCTTCAAACCAAGTGCGCCTGCGCCTGCCCCCTCCGGGAAAAGCGCCCCATTGGGAACCCTGGCACGCAGGTAAACCTATGGACTGCGAACGGCCCGCATTTCAAGCCAAATCAGCCTCCAGCGCTCTTAACCTATGCGCCAACAGCTATCAAAGCAGGAGCAAAACCATGAACGCTCCGTTTCACGCCGTCCAAATTCCGCAACGGAACAACTTTCCCAACCGGGCCTCGCGTTTACGCCCTCTCCCTCCGGGAGAGGGCGGGGGTGAGGGCTCCCCGACCCCGCTTTTTGGCGGCGGCTTCCCCTTGCCAGCACCCTCACCCCAACCCTCTCCCACAGGTGGGAGAGGGAGCAAGAAAACGCTTCAAACGATGTGCACCTGCGCCTGCCCCCTCCGTGAAAAGTGTCCCACGGGAAACCCTGGCGCGCAGGTGAACCTATGGCTCGCACAAGTCCCAAAATTCAAGCCAAATAAGCCTTTAGCGCTTTCATCCTATGCGCCAACAGCTATCAAAGCAGGAGCAACGCCATGAACGTCTCCTCCTGGTCGATCAAGAACCCGATTCCGGCGGTGATGCTGTTCGTGCTGCTCACCTTCGGCGGCATCCTGTCCTTCAACGCCATGAAGGTGCAGAACTTTCCCGACATTGACGTGCCCACCGTCAGCGTCTCGGCGTCATTGCCCGGCGCAGCACCCGCGCAGCTGGAAACCGAGGTCGCCCGCAAGCTCGAAAACTCGATTGCCACGGTGCAGGGCCTGAAGCACATCATGACCAAGGTGCAGGACGGCGGCGTCAGCATCACCGCCGAGTTCCGCCTGGAAAAGCCGGTGCAGGAAGCGGTGGACGATGTGCGTTCGGCCGTGGCGCGGGTGCGCTCGGACCTGCCCGCCGACGTGCGCGACCCGGTGGTCACCAAGGTCGATCTGGCCGGCCAGCCGATCCTGGCCTTCACCATTGCCTCCAGCCGCTTGGACGCCGAGGCGCTGTCGTGGTTTGTCGACAACGACATTTCACGCAAGCTGCTGGCGGTGCGCGGCGTGGGCGCGGTGAGCCGCGTCGGCGGCGTGACGCGCGAAGTGCGCGTGGCGCTGGACGCGTCCAGGCTGCAGGCGCTGGGTGCGTCGGCATCGGACATTTCGCGCCAGCTCAAGCAAGTGCAGACGGAAAGCGCCGGCGGCCGCACCGACCTGGGCGGCAGCGAGCAGCCGGTGCGCACGCTGGCCACGGTCAAGTCGGCGCAGGCACTGGGCGAACTCGAATTGGCGCTGAGCGACGGCCGCAAAATCCGCCTGAACGACGTGGCCACGGTCAGCGACACCGTGTCCGACCCGCGTTCGGCCGCGCTGCTCGACGGCAAGCCAGTGGTCGGTTTTGAAGTCGCCCGCAGCCGGGGCGAGAGCGAAGTCGCCGTCGGCGCGGCGGTGCAGGTGGCGCTCACGGAGCTTCAGCGCCAGCACCCCGACCTGCAACTCACCGAAGCCTTCAATTTCGTCAAGCCGGTCGAGGAAGAATACGACGGCTCGATGCACCTGCTGTACGAAGGCGGCATTCTGGCGGTGCTGGTGGTGTGGCTGTTTTTGCGCGACTGGCGCGCCACCTTTGTCTCGGCCGTGGCGCTGCCGCTGTCGGTGATTCCGGCCTTCATCGGCATGCAGCTGCTGGGCTTTTCAATCAACATCATCAGCCTGCTGGCGCTGTCGCTGGTCATCGGCATCCTGGTTGACGACGCGATTGTCGAGGTCGAGAACATCGTGCGGCACCTGCGCATGGGCAAGACGCCGTACCAGGCGGCGATGGAAGCGGCCGACGAGATTGGCCTGGCGGTGGTCGCCACCACCTTCACGCTGGTCGCGGTGTTCTTGCCGACGGCCTTCATGAGCGGCATTGCGGGCAAGTTCTTCAAGCAGTTCGGCTGGACGGCGGCGCTGGCCGTCACCGCCTCGCTGATCGTGGCGCGGGTGCTGACGCCGATGATGGCGGCGTATATGCTGAAACCCATCGTCGGCGACCACCAGGAACCCGGCTGGCTGAAGGCCTACATGCGCGCCGCCGCCTGGTGCCTGAAGCACCGCGTCGTCACCATGGTCGCGGCGACGCTGTTTTTTGTCGGCTCGGTTGCGCTGATTCCGCTGCTGCCCACCGGCTTCATTCCGCCCGACGACAACTCGCAAACCCAGGTTTACCTGGAGTTGCAGCCTGGCAGCAGCCTGAAGCAGACCGAAGCCGCCGCCGAGCAGGCGCGGCTGTTGATTGCCAAGGTCGAGCATGTGCGCAGCATCTACACCACGATTGGCGGCGGCACGGCAGGCAGCGACCCGTTTGCCGGCTCCGGCGCGGCGGAAACCCGCAAGGCCACGCTGACCGTGCTGCTGGCCGAGCGCGGCGACCGGCCGCGCAAGCAGGGCATCGAGAACAAGATGCGCACCGCGCTCGAATCCCTGCCCGGCGTGCGCAGCAAGGTCGGCCTGGGCGGCTCGGGTGAAAAATACATCCTGGTGCTGACCAGCGAAGACCCGCTGGCACTCAGTTCCGCCGCGCGTGCCGTCGAAAAAGACCTGCGCTCCATTCCAGGCCTGGGCAGCGTGGCGTCGAGCGCCAGTTTGATTCGCCCCGAGATTGCCGTGCGGCCCGACTTTGCCCGCGCCGCCGACCTGGGCGTGACCAGCGCCGCCATCGGCGAAACCCTGCGCATCGCCACGCTGGGCGACTACGACGTGGCGCTGCCCAAGCTCAACCTGTCCGAGCGCCAGGTGCCGATCGTCGTCAAGCTGGCCGATGCCGCGCGCCAGGATTTGAGCGTGCTGGAGCGCCTCTCGGTGCCGGGCAGCAAGGGCCCGGTGATGCTCGGCCAGGTCGCCACGCTGGAGATGGCCAGCGGCCCGGCCATCATCGACCGCTACGACCGCTCGCGCAACGTCAACTTCGAGATTGAGCTGTCAGGCCTGCCACTGGGCGACGTGACCAAGGCGGTGAAGGCGCTGCCCGCCGTCAGAAACCTGCCGCCGGGTGTGAAGGTGGTGGAAATTGGCGACGCCGAGGTCATGGGCGAGCTGTTCGCCAGTTTTGGCCTGGCGATGCTGACCGGCGTGCTGTGCATCTACATCGTGCTGGTGCTGCTGTTCAAGGACTTCTTGCACCCGGTGACGATTCTGGCCGCCTTGCCCTTGTCTTTGGGTGGCGCGTTTGTCGGCCTGTTGATCGCCGACAAGAGCTTTTCCATGCCGTCGCTGATCGGCCTGATCATGCTGATGGGCATTGCCACCAAGAACTCGATTTTGCTGGTCGAGTACGCCATCGTGGCCCGGCGCGGGCATGACGGCAGCGACGGCCGGCCGGCGGTACCTAGCATGAGCCGCTGGGATGCGCTGCTGGACGCCTGCCACAAACGCGCCCGGCCGATCATCATGACGACGCTGGCGATGGGTGCGGGCATGCTGCCGATTGCGCTGGGCTTTGGGACGGCCGATTCGAGCTTTCGCTCGCCGATGGCGGTGGCGGTGATTGGCGGGCTGATCACCTCGACGGTATTGAGTCTGCTGGTGGTGCCGGCGGTGTTCACCTATATGGATGATCTGGAGCAGTTCATTCGGCGCATGGCGGGGCGGGTGCGGGGCAAGCCGGTGGAGGGGGCGGCTGTGCGGGTTGGGGATGTGGGGCGTTGAGCTTGCGGCCGCAGTGGCTGCTTGCGCTGCATGCTATTGGATTCGTAGCGTATTTAGCGCTTCGGGATTTTGCTGGCCGGGGGTAGCCCGGCGGCTACTCACTTTCTTTGCTTCGCCAAAGAAAGTAAGCAAAGAAAGGCGACCCCTGCTGTCCGCGACCCCTTCGCTTCGCTGCGGGGCACCCTGCGGTACTCGCTTCAGGCGGGGTCCGCGCAAACTCGCCTGCGGCTCAAACAGCGCGCGGCCCTGATCCGCCTGAAGCTCCGTTCCTCAGCGCGGACAGAAGGGGTGGGAAATGGAATACGAAAACAAATACCAGCAGCCGAACAGCCGAACAGCCGAACAGCCGAACAGCCGAACAGCCGAACAGCCGAACAGCCGAACAGCCGAAGTCAAACAGACATCGCCCCCAATAAATAAAAAATACTACAAATTTAATAGCTGCTTGGGCACGCGCCACCTGCGCAAAGGGCACTTTTGACTCCGAATGCGCTCCCGAATCCCCTCCCCACCCCGTTCTGGCTGGGCCTGTGATGGGTGACAAAAACGGGATCAGGGCCGCGCGCTGTTTGAGCCGAAGGCGAGTTTGCGCGGACCCCCGCTTTTGTCGCTCATCACAGGTTGCCCGAAGCGAAGCGCAGGGACCCAGACAGTCGGGTCGCCTTTTCTTTGGTGACTTTCTTTTGGCGAAGCAAAAGACAAGTTACTTGCCGCCGGGCAACCCCCGGCCAGCAAATCCAGGCAAAGCAAACCACGCTACGAATTCAACAGCCGGCGATCCAAGCCTTGAATGAAAGCCAGGTTCAAGCCCCAGAAGACCCCGCGCGAATCTTCTTCACCAGCGCCGTCGTCGAATACCCCTCAACGAACGCAATCGCCAGCGCCCGGCCGCCATAAGCCTTCACCACCGCCGTCTCGGCCAGCGTGTCCATGTCGTAATCGCCGCCCTTGACCAGCACGTCGGGCTTGAGTTCGGCAATCAATTCCAGCGGCGTGTCCTCGTCAAACCACGTCACCAAACTGACCGATTCCAGCGCCGCCATCAGCACCGCCCGGTCGTCCTGCGGGTTCAGCGGCCGGTCCGGGCCTTTGCCCAGTCGCCGGGCCGAAGCGTCGGTGTTGAGTGCCACCACCAAACTGGCACCGAGCTGGCGCGCCTGCGCCAGGTAAGTCGCGTGGCCGCAGTGCAGCACATCGAACACGCCATTGGTGAACACCACCGGCCGGGGCAGCGCGGCCAGACGATCGGCGGCGTCGTTGCGGTTGACGATCTTGTTCAAAAAGGCAGGCGGCTTCATAGGGCTTTCAGGCAGGGTCCGGCGCGTGGACCGCCGCGAGCTGGCGACCCAGTTCCTTGCGGTAGTGGTTGAGCTGCTGGACGGTCTTGAACGGCTGGCCCAGCAAAAGCCCCAGATTGTGCAGGATGCGCTCGACAACTTTAGTTTCCCACACCGCGTCGAAGCGGATCTGCGTGTCGAGCCAGTGCGCCAGCCACTCGGGGTCGGGCAGGCGGCTCTGGATGGTGTCATGCGGAAACAAGGCCTTGTTGACATGCAGGTTGGTCGGGTGCAGCGCCTGCGCGGTGCGCCGGGCGCTGGCCATCAGCACGCCGACCTTGGCAAAGGCCGTCCTGGCGTCGTCGCCGGATGTGGCGATGGCGCGCTTCATGTAGCGCAAATAGGCGCCACCGTGGCGCGCCTCGTCCTGGCTGAGGCGGGTGTAGATCTGCTGAATGACCGGCTCGGTATGCCACTGGCTGGCGCAGCGGTACCAATGGTTCAGGCGGATTTCGCCACAAAAGTGCAGCATCAGCGTTTCCAGCGGCGGCGCAGGCTCGAACTCGAAGCGCACCGCGTGCAACTCGGCCTCGGTCGGCACCAGCTCGGGCCTGAAACGCCGCAAATAGTCCATCAGCACCAGCGAATGCTTTTGCTCCTCGAAAAACCAGATCGACATGAAGGCCGAAAAATCGCTGTCGCCCCGGTTGTCGCGCAGGAACATTTCGGTCGCCGGCAGTGCCGACCATTCGGTGATTGCGTTCATGCGGATGGTCTGGGCCTGCTCGTCGGTCAGCAGTGACGCATCGAACGTGGACCAGGGAATATCGGTTTCCATATTCCAGCGGACAGCTTCGAGCTGTTTGAACAATTCAGGGTAAAGCATGGGGGCTCCTAGGTCAGTCGGTACGCGCTGTGGCGCGTACCGGATGGGGTCTGGCCGGATTGTTATTGATTTCAGCAAAACACCATCGCGGCCAGTGCTTTCAGGGCCATGGACGCCTCCCTTGGCCCGGACGGAAAAACCGGGCGCGCCATCCCAAAAAAATTTGAATCCATGTGCTGAGCTGGTGCGTATAAGCTCAAACCCTTTTTTGTTGAGAACAAGCCATGCAAGCCTTTTCCCTCGTTCCCCTGACCCTGGCGCTGTTGGCCGGCGTGGCATCGGCCGCTTCTCCGGCCAGGTCAGCAGCGCCCGAAGCGCCGGCTCAGGCGCAAACCTGCCCTGCCGTTTTGCAACAAAACGTGCTGCGCCTGCAGGACGAAAAACCGCAGTCGCTGTGCCAGTACAGCGGCAAGGTGGTGGTGGTCGTCAACACGGCCAGCTTTTGCGGCTTCACGCCGCAGTACCAGGGCCTGGAAGCGTTGTACAACAAATACCAGGGACGCGGGCTGGTGGTGCTCGGCTTTCCGTCGAATGATTTTTCGCAGGAATCCGGCAGCAACAAGGATATTGCCGAATTTTGCGAGAGCACCTTCGGCGTGAAATTTCCCATGTTCACCAAGACCACCGTGAGCGGCAAGGACGCCAGCCCGCTGTTCAGGCAACTGTCCGCCGCCAGCGGCACGCCCGTGCGCTGGAACTTCTACAAGTACATCGTTTCGCGCGACGGCCTGGCCGTGACCGCCTTCAACGCGATGACCGATCCTGGCAGCCCCAAGTTCGTCGCTGAAATCGAAAAGCAGCTGGCCCGGCCATGAACACGGCAGGCGCCTGCGCAAAAGCCGCCAGCGGCTTAACAAAACTTTACCGACCGACAATCCGGCGCAGGGGAACTCGCTTAGGCTCCGGGAACTCCTACAGCCTGCCTTGCTCGGGTGGCGAATCAGCGCCGGACCAAGGCCACCACAGTTTCATTGTTGCGAAGCCTTTCCGGCCCTCCAGGCCGGCCTGTACACCCGGGGCGGTTTTACTCCTCCCTCACTCCCTTGTTCGCACCGGGGCGCTTCGCAGCATTTTTATATTTCCCTCTGACCCGGGAGCGCAGGCATGAGCCTTTCCCTCCCCAAGGTGGCCATCGTCGGCTCGGGCATTTCGGGTCTGGCGGCGGCGCATGCCCTGAAGGGCCGGGCGCGCATCACCCTGTTCGAGGCGGGCGACTATTTCGGCGGCCACACGCACACCGTCGATGTCACGCTGCCCACGCCGAATGGCCCGGTCAGCCACGGCGTGGACACCGGTTTTCTGGTGTTCAACGAACGCACCTACCCGAACCTGATTGCACTGTTTGCCGAACTGGGTGTTGAAACCGCCCGCTCGGACATGTCGTTTTCGGTGAAGGCGCCCGGCGCGACGGGCGGACGGGCGCTGGAATGGAGCGGCTCCAGCCTGAACAGCGTGTTTGCCCAGCGCGGCAACCTGGTCAGCTGGAAATTCCTGCGCATGCTGCGCGACATCGTTCGCTTCAACCGCATCACCACCGCGCTGGCGCTGTCGGACGCCGAGGCCGCCATGGTCCAGCCGCTGGGCGATTTTTTGCGTGATCAGGAATTTTCGACCGAGTTTCGCGACTGGTATTTTTTGCCGATGATGGGCTGCATCTGGTCCTGCCCGACCGACCAGATGCTGCAGTTTCCGGTGGCCACCATGGTCCGCTTTTGCCACAACCACGGCTTGATCCAGGTCACCGACCGGCCGCAGTGGTGGACGGTCAGGGGCGGTGCGCGCCACTATGTCGAAAAAATCGTCGCCGGCATTGCCGACAAGCGGCTGAACACGCCGGTAGAGCGCATTGAGCGCGATGCCGGGGCGCTGCGCGGCGGCGTGCGCATCGTCACGCCCAACGCCATCGAGCATTTCGACAAGGTGGTGCTGGCCACGCATTCCGACCAGTCGCTGGCGCTGCTGCCGGACGCCAGCAGTGCCGAGCGCAGGGTGCTGGGCGCCATCCGTTACCAGGCCAACCGCGCCGTGCTGCACACCGACAGCACCGTGCTGCCGCGCAAAAAGATCGCCTGGGCGGCCTGGAACTACGAACGCGCCGCCGGCATGGACCGCGAATCGTCCGGCGTGTGCCTGCATTACCTGCTCAACCTGCTGCAGCCGCTGCCCTTTGCCCAGCCGCTGCTGGTGTCGCTCAATCCGCTGCAGGCGATTGCGCCGGCCCATATCCTGGGCGAATACGACTACATGCACCCGGTGTTCGACCAGGCCGCGATCCAGGCGCAGCAACTGCTGCCGGCATTGCAGGGCCGGCAGCACAGCTACTTCTGCGGCGCCTGGACCGGCTACGGCTTTCACGAAGACGGCCTGAAGTCGGGCATGAACGCCGCCCGGTTGCTGCTGGCGCAGCACGCGCACGCGGCGCCGGCCCTGCAAGGCGAGCCGGCATGACCCGCCCGCCGGTGCACGACGTGCCGCTGATCGGCTTCGGCCAGGTCATGCACAAACGCCTGCGCCCGGTGGCCAACGCCTTCAACTACCCCACTTATTTCCTGATGCTGCCGATGCGCAGCCTGCAGCGCCACGGCAGCGGCGCGCTGGCGTACAACCGGCGTGGCGCGCTGAGTTTCTTCGACTGCGACCATGGCGATGGCGGCCACAACGCGCTGGCCTGGCTCGACGCCCTGATGCTGCGCGAAGGCGTGCAAGACGCGGGCGGCGAAGCCTGGCTGCACACCTATCCGCGCGTGCTCGGCTACACCTTCAAGCCGGTCAGCTTCTGGTATTGCCACCGGCCGGACGGCAGCCTGCGCGCCATCGTCGTCGAGGTGAACAACACCTTTGGCGAGCGCCATTGCTACCTGCTGGACGCACCCCGGTACGGCCAGGAACTCAGCGCCGACAAGGTGTTCCATGTCTCGCCGTTTTGCACGCTGGCCGGCGGCTACCGCTTTCGTTTCCTGCGCAGCGACAGCCATGGCGTGCAGAAAACCGTCGCCCGCATCGACTACCACGACAACCTGGACGACCCGTCCGGCGCGCTGCTGCAGACCAGCGTCAGCGGCACGCTGGAGCCGGTGACCCGTGCCAGCCTGCGCAAGGCGCTGTGGCGCTACCCGGCCATGACGCTGGGCGTGATGGCGCGCATCCACTGGCAAGCCTTCAGGCTGTGGCGCAAACGCATTCCCTTCGTCAGCAAACCCGAGCTTCCCAAAAATACCGTGACGCGATGACCACTCTCAACCCGACCTCTGCTCCCGCCATCCAGCCCATCCCTCGCGACGCGCCCGGCGCCGCGCGTACCGCCCTGAAGATGCTGCGGCGCCTGAAGCACGGCACGCTCACGCTGCAACTGCCCGATGGCGCGCTGCAGCGTTTTGGCTCGGGCACGGCGCCCATGGCCAGCCTGCATTTGCACAACTGGAAACCATGCAGCGCCGCACTGCGCTCGGGCGACATCGGTTTTGCCGAAAGCTATATCGCCGGCGACTGGACCACGCCGCACCTGGCCGACCTGCTCGAACTGCTGATCATCAACCGCCAGGAAGTCGAAAGTGCGATTTACGGCAGCTGGCTGGGCCGCCTGGCCTACCGCGTCAAGCACCTGCTGAACCGCAACACCAAGGCCAACAGCCAGAAGAACATCCATGCCCATTACGACCTGGGCAATGCCTTTTATGCGCTGTGGCTGGACAGCACCATGAACTATTCGTCGGCGATTTTCGAGTCGCCTGAAACCACGATGGTTGACGGCCAGCATGCCAAGGTGCGCCGCGCGCTGACCCTGGCGCAGGTCAAGCCCGGTGACCGGGTGCTCGAAATCGGCTGCGGCTGGGGCGCGCTGGCGGAAATGGCGACCTGCGAATTCGGCGCCTCCGTCGTCGGCGTCACGCTGAGCACCGAGCAGCTCGACTGGGCTAGGGAGCGCATGGCCCGCCTGGGAGCGTCCGACGAAGCTGACTTGCGATTACAGGACTACCGCGATATTGGCAAGACCACGCCGGACGAGCCCTTCGACGCGATCTGCTCGATCGAGATGGTCGAGGCGGTCGGCCGCGAATACTGGCCTGAATACTTCAAGACCGTGGCGCGCCTGCTCAAGCCCGGCGGCCATGCCTGCATCCAGAGCATCGTGATTGACGACGCGCTGTTCGAGCGTTACATCGGCTCGACTGACTTTATCCAGCAGTACATCTTTCCGGGCGGCTGCCTGCCGTGTCCGCGCGAATTCCGGGTGCAGGCCGAGGCGGCGGGTTTTGACATCGTTGACGAGTTTTCGTTTGGCCAGGACTATGCGCGCACGCTGCGGCTCTGGCGCGACGACTTCCTGGCACAGGAGCAACGCGTGCTGCAACTCGGTTTTGACAAAAGGTTCATCCGCATCTGGGAGTTCTACCTAGCCTACTGCGAGGCGGCCTTTGCGCAGGGCAACACCAGCGTGATGCAGTTCACGCTGCGCAAGCGCTGACGCCGGCCATGAAGCACGCGCTGCTTGCCGGTTTCGCCGCGTTGCTGTGGTCCGGTGCGGCGCTGGCGCAACCGGCGGCACCGCCCGCCGCGCCCGAGCGGGCTGCCAGCCCTGTCAGCGCGCCGTCATCGCGGCCCGAGTTGGGCGCCCTGCCCCGAGCCAGACTCATCGGGCAGGCGCGGCTGACGGTCTGGGGATTCGACATCTATGACGCCCGCCTGTGGGCGCCCGCCCCTTTCAGCGCCGACAGCGTTGCCGCATCGGCGCTGGCGCTGGAACTGAACTACCTGCGCAATTTCCAGGCGGCCGACATTGCCGAGCGCTCCTTGAAGGAAATGCGCCGCAGCCAGCCGGTCAGCGACGCGCAAGCCGCGCTGTGGACAGCCGAACTGCTGCGGGTGATTCCGGACGTGCGCAAGGGCGACCGCATCACGGCCGTGCACCGGCCCGGGCAGGGCGCGGCCTTCTGGGTCAATGGCCGGGCCAGCGGCGAGGTGCTTGATACCGACTTTGCCCGGCGGTTCTTCGGCATCTGGCTGTCGCCCGACACCTCCGAGCCCCGGATGCGCGAAGCCCTGCTGGCAGGCAGCGGCGAATGAGCGGGGCGGCGGCTTCGCAGGCCACGCCTTCGCCGGCGACTGCGCCGTCGAAGCTTGAGGCCGAGCCCGAGACTTTTTCGGCCCGCAACGGCCTGGCCTACGGCCTGCTGGGCCTGCCGCTGGCCTTCGTGGCGCTGCCGCTCTACGTCATCCTGCCCAACCACTATGCGCGCGAATTCGGCATGCCGCTGGCGCTGCTGGGCGCAATATTGCTCGGTGCCCGGTTGTTTGACGCGCTAATCGACCCGCTGCTGGGCCGGCTCAGCGACCGGCTGTTTGCGCGCTCTCCCGCCTCGGTGCTGCGCCTGGGCGCACTGGCGGCGGTGGCGCTGGCGCTGGGCTTTACCCTGCTGTTCTTTCCGCTGCAGACGGTGCAGGATTCGCCGTTCGCACTGGCCGCCTGGGCCGGCGCCAGCCTGGTGCTGACCTATGCGGCCTACAGCGCGCTCAGCGTGTCGCACCAGTCCTGGGGCGCGATGCTGGGCGGCAACGAGGCGCAGCGCAGCCGCATCGTCGCCTGGCGTGAAGGACTTGGCCTGGTCGGCGTGGTCTTGGCATCCATTACGCCGGTAGCGCTTGGCCTGCCTGCGACCACAGCTCTCTTTTTTGTAGCGCTGCTGGCCGGCTGGCTGGCCTGGCGCCGGGCGCCCGTGCCAATGGCGCGGCGCACCGGCCAGGCGCCAGCGGCCGGCGCGCTGTGGCTGCCCTGGCGCTCGCGCGCCTTTCGCCGGCTGCTGGCGGTGTTCATGCTGAACGGCATTGCCAGCGCGGTGCCGGCCACGCTGGTGCTGTTTTTCATCCAGGACCGGCTGCAGGCGCCGGCCAGCATGGAGCCGCTGTTCCTGGGCAGCTATTTTCTGGCGGCGGCGCTGTCAATTCCGCTCTGGCTGGTGGTCGTCAAGCGGCTGGGGTTGGCGCGCACCTGGCTGGTCGGCATGGCGCTGGCAATTGCCGTATTTGCCTGGGCCTCGCAGCTGGGCGCTGGTCAGACCGTCGCCTTTGCGCTGGTCTGCGCGCTGTCGGGCGTGGCGCTGGGCACCGACCTAGCGCTGCCCGGCGCATTGCTGGCCGGCGTGATCCAGGCCGATGGCCAGTCCGGCCAGGCCGAAGGCGCTTACTTCGGCTGGTGGAATTTCGCCACCAAGCTCAACCTGGCGCTGGCCGCCGGGCTGGCGCTGCCGCTGCTCGGGGCGTTTGGCTATGCGCCCGGCAGCCGCGACGCCGCCGCGCTGGACGCGCTGGTGGTAGCCTATTGCGTGCTGCCCTGCCTCTTGAAGTTGCTGGCGGCGGCCAGCGCCTGGTTTTTCCTGATCCACCCTTCTGAAAGCGTCCCCGCATGACCTTCATCCCCACACCCAACCGGCTTCTCAAGGGCGCCTTGCCGGCGCTCCTGCTGTCGCTGACGCTGCTGGCGGGCTGCGCCGGCCCGAAAGTCGCCGACTACGCGGCCGAGCAGCCGGTGCTGGACATGCGCCAGTACTTCAACGGCACGCTGGACGCCTACGGCATCTTCACCGACCGCTCGGGCAAGGTCGTCAAGCGCTTCACCGTCGTCATGACCTGCAGCTGGAGCGGCCCGCCCGGCGCAGAGACCGGCGTGCTGGATGAAAACTTCACCTATTCCGACGGCACCAAGGACCGCCGCGTCTGGACGCTCAAGCGCCAGCCGGACGGGCGTTACACCGGCACCGCCGGCGATGTGGTGGGCGAGGCCGCCGGTCAGGAAAAAGGCAATGCGTTTCGCTGGGGCTACACCCTGAAGCTGCCGGTCGATGGCCGCATCATCGAGGTGCAGTTTGACGACTGGATGTATCTGATGAACGACAAGGTGATGCTGAACAAGGCGAAGATGAGCAAGTTCGGTGTTGGGCTGGGCGAGGTCACGCTGTCGTTCGTGAAGCGGTAAAAAAGCACAAAAAAGGCCGTTTGCGCAAGCAGGACGGGCAAAAGCAGCTATCAAATTCATAACAACCAGAAAACCCGAACGATGTCCTTCAATCCTCAGCTGGCCGACTGGCGCGGCAAAACCGTCTGGCTGGTTGGCGCCTCCAGCGGCATCGGCCAGGCCACGGCGCATGCGCTGCATGCACAGGGTGCAAACGTGTTCGTTTCGGCGCGCAATGCCGGTGCGCTGGCCGGCTTTGTGCAAAGCCATCCGGGCGCCGTGGCGCTGGCGCTTGATGTCACCGACCGGCTGGCGCTGAAGGAAGCGGCGCGCACCCTGTTGGCCACCGGCCCGCTCGACCTGGTGATGTACTGCGCCGGCTATTACAAGGAACTGCGCGCCACCGGCTTTGACCTGGCCGAGATGCTCAGGCACAACGAGGTCAACTACTGCGGCGCGCTCTACCTGCTGGATGCGGTGCTGCCGGCCCTGCTGGCGCAACGGTCCGGCCACCTCAGCCTGATCAGCAGCGTGGCGGGCTACACCGGCCTGCCCCAGAGCCTGGCCTACGGGCCGACCAAGGCGGCGCTGATCAACCTGGCTGAAACGCTGTACCTTGACCTGAAGGACAGCGGCATTGGCGTCAGCCTGGTGTGTCCGGGTTTTGTCGAGACGCCGCTGACGGCGCAAAACCAGTTCAGCATGCCCGCGCTGATCACGCCCGAACAGGCAGCGCAGGAAATCCTGCAGGGCTGGCGCAAGGGCGAGTTTGAAATTCACTTTCCCAAGCGCTTCACCCGCTGGATGAAGGCCCTGCGCCTGCTGCCCTACGGGGCGCGTTTCGCGGCCGTTCGCAAGATCACCTCGCGATGAAGCCCCCGCCATGAACGCCCCCCTGGCACAAGAACAGGCCCCGCCGATGCGCGAAGCCGCCACGCGCGTCGTTGATTTTTTTCAAAGCCTGAGCCCGGCCAGCCTGGACCGGCTGGAGGCGGTGTACGCGCCCGGAGCGTATTTCAAGGACCCGTTCAACGAGGTGCGCGGCGTGCCCGCCATCCGGCAGGTGTTTGACCACATGTACGGGTCGCTGGAGGAGCCGCATTTCGTGGTGACCGGCTGCATCGTTGATGGTGGTGAATGCTTCCTGACCTGGAATTTTGTTTTCCACTTCAAGCGCTTTGACACCCGGACGCTGCAGACCGTGCGCGGCGGCTCGCACCTGAAGTTCAATGCCGCCGGGCTGCTGGATTTTCACCGCGACTACTGGGACGCGGCCGAGGAGCTGTATGAAAAGCTGCCGCTGGTCGGGCGGTTGATGCGCTGGCTCAAGCAGCGCGCGCGGCAGTAAGTCCAGGCAATTCAGCCGGCCTGCGTTTCCACGAAACTCGGCCGCAGGGCCAGCTTGTCATACAGCCTGGCAAGCTGCGGATGGGTGTCGCGCCACTGCACTTCAGGAAACCGAAAATCCAGGTAGCCCAGCACCGAACCCACCGCCACATCGGACAGGCTGAAATGAACGCCGCTGCAGTAGGCCTTGTCACCCAGGCCTTTGCTCATGGCGTGCAGCGCGGTGTCGATTTTCCCCATCTGTCGTGCGATCCAGGCGTCGCAGCGCTGTTCGGCGCTGCGGCCGGACCAGGTGGCTTCCAGACGGGCCAGCAGCGCGGCGTCCATGACGCCATCGGCCAGCGCTTCCCAGGTCTTGACTTCGGCACGCTCGCGGCCCTGCGCGGGAATCAGCTTGCCCACCGGCGAGAGCGTGTCCAGGTATTCGACGATCACGCGCGAATCGAAAATCGCCTCGCCGGCCTCCATGATCAGGCACGGCACCTTGCCCAGCGGATTGGACAGGCTCATGGCGGTGGTTGCCGCCCAGACGTCTTCCAGCACAAACTGGTAATCGAGCTTTTTCTCGGCCATGACGATGCGCACCTTGCGGACATAGGGACTGGTGGCGGATCCGATGAGTTTCATGATGTGCTGTGTTCTTGTCGTGGCCGGGGAAACCAGCATTCTATCGAGTCAGGGCGGGCCTTGAAGGACAGCGATGTGCTGGCATTAAATTTTGCTGCAACGCAACAGGGCCGGTATTTTCACCACTGCGGCCTACAATCGCGCCCATGAGCTTTTCACCCATCAACGCACTGTCGCCGCTGGACGGCCGATACGTCGCCAAACTTGCCACCTTACGCCCCCTGATGTCCGAGCAAGGCTATATGCACCGCCGGGTCCAGGTGGAAATTGCCTGGTTCATCGCGCTGTCCGACGCCAGGTTCGCCGAATTCAAGCCCTTGAGCCCGGGTGCACGGACCTACCTGCTCGGCCTGGTGAAGAACTTCAGCGAAGCCGACGCGCTGGCCATCAAGGTGATTGAAAAAACCACCAACCATGACGTGAAAGCGGTCGAATACTGGATCAAGTCCAAGTTTGAGGCCCGGCCAGAACTGCAGGCCGCCAGCGAATTCGTGCATTTCGCCTGCACCAGCGAAGACATCAACAACACCAGCCAGGCGCTGCAACTGAAAAGCAGCCGCGAACAGGTGGTGTTGCCGGCGCTCGACAAGGTCATCGACAAG
This sequence comes from Polaromonas sp. CG_9.11, assembly GCF_015752225.1. Classification (NCBI taxonomy): domain Bacteria; kingdom Pseudomonadati; phylum Pseudomonadota; class Betaproteobacteria; order Burkholderiales; family Comamonadaceae; genus Polaromonas; species Polaromonas sp. CG_9.11. The sequence continues at coordinate 53,555 of NZ_JADOVE010000014.1, read as the reverse complement.
CTGCGCCAGATGGCCCATGCGCATGCCGACGTGCCGATGCTCAGCCGCACCCACGGCCAGACCGCCAGCCCGACCACCGTCGGCAAGGAACTCGCCAACGTCGTCGTGCGCCTGGTCAACACGCGCGAAAAGATCGCCGGCATCAAGCTGATGGCCAAAATGAACGGCGCCGTGGGCAACTACAACGCCCACCTGGCCGCCTGGCCCGACTTTGACTGGGAGGCCTTCAGCCGCCACGTCATTGAAACCCCCGAGCCACTGGGCCTGGGCCTGACCTTCCAGCCCTACAGCATCCAGATCGAGCCGCACGACTACATGGCCGAACTGTTCGACGCGGTGGCCCGCACCAACACGATCCTGATCGACATGGCGCGCGACATCTGGGGCTATGTCAGCGTCGGCTACTTCAAGCAGCGCCTGAAGGAAGGCGAAATCGGTTCCTCGACCATGCCGCACAAGGTCAACCCGATCGACTTTGAAAACGCCGAGGGCAACCTGGGCCTGTCCAACGCGCTGCTGCGCCACATGAGCGACAAGCTGCCCATCAGCCGCTGGCAGCGCGACCTGACCGACTCGACCGTACTGCGCAACATGGGCGTGGCGCTGGGTTACGCCGTGCTGGCCTACCACTCGCTGTGCATCGGCCTGAACAAGCTGGAGCTCAACGAGGAAAACCTGGCCGCCGACCTGGATGGCGCCTGGGAAGTGCTGGCCGAGCCGATCCAGACAGTCATGCGCCGCTATGCCGTGGCGGGCGCCTACGAAAAGCTCAAGGAAGTCACACGCGGCAAAACCGTCAGGCCGGAAGACCTGCACGGCCTGATCCGCTCCCTGGACATTCCGGAAGCCGGAAAACAGCGCCTGCTGGCGATGACGCCCGGCAGCTATGTCGGCATGGCGGCCGAACTGGCCCGCCGCGTCTGATAAAGCCCCCACGCTTGTCGCTTCGCCTGCTGCGCTGCCTGCATCGCTTGGACTGACCCGGCGCTGCGTTCAGGACAGGCCCGCCGGCATGGCGGCGCCGCACTGCCAGCACTGCTCGAAGCCGCCTTCAACCGTCTCTCCGCAACGGCACAGCCAGCGCCGCTGCGGCATGTTCTGCAGCGCGTCGAGCAAGGCGCGGGCGCCCGCCTCTTCATGGTCGTGGGTCAGCCAGATTTCCGGCTGGCACTGGTCCGGCGGCAATTCGCCAGCCACGCTGCCCAGGAAATAGCGTTGCACGCTGGCCGAATAGCCGGCCTGCTGCAGCGCGTCGGTCCACAGCGCGGCAATGGCAATGTTCGGGGCACGGGTCAGGCGAAGCATGCGGGCAGTGTAACTGCCGGAATCTTAAAACTCCTGAATTGATAGCTGCCTACGCATGAAGGCCGTGCGCAAAAGTCATTTTTGGCTTGAAAATCAGGCCAATGCCGTGCTACTTTTTTTCCAGCGCCCGGTCGGCGTAGCGGCCAAAGCGCCAGGCCGTCGCCTGCCGGGTGATGCGCCGCCAGGTGATGCGTTTTTCAACCGGGCTCATCGACAGCCAGTGCTGCACTTCGCCGAAGGTGCGGCCGCAACCCTTGCATTCTTCGTCGCCCTGGCTGGTAGAACAAATGGCAATGCACGGCGTGTCGGCGGTGGTGTCGTACCAGGCATGCCAGGCGTGCAGCGCCTCGGGTGAAAAATCCGCCTCGTCAGCGCTGTCCTGGTGCCCCAGCGCCATGTGTGCATAAATGCCGGCGAGGGCGCGCACCTCGGGCGACAGGTTGACGCCGTCGGCCGAAGGGTTGCGCTGGCGCCAGTAATTGATGGCGGCTTCAAGGTCGATGATGTGGATGCAGGGCATGGGAAGCGAATCATAGCCATCCCGGCCCGGCCGCGCTCATTGGCCCCTGCCGGCTGGGGCTTCTCTGCCGGGCTTATCCGCGCGGCACGTCAGCCGACGCCGAACGCACGCTGAGCAGCATGGTCAGGGCGAGCACGCCAACCACCACGCCCAGGGACACCATCACCGGAATCTTGTAAATGTCGATCAGGCACATCTTGGTGCCAATGAACACCAGGATCACCGCCAGGCCGTAGTTCAACAAATGGAACTTGTTGGCCACGGCAGCCAGCAGGAAGTACATGGCGCGCAAGCCCAGAATGGCGAACACGTTGCTGGTCAGCACGATGAACGGGTCGCTGGTGATGGCAAAAATCGCCGGGATCGAGTCCACCGCAAAAATCACGTCGGTCAGCGCCACCAGGCAGATCACCATGAACAGCGGCGTGGCAATTTTCTTGCCGTTCTCGACGGTCCAGAACTTCTCGCCGTCGTAATGCTGGCTGACCGGCAAAATGCGGCGCAGCAGCTTGAGCGCCGGATTGTCGTCCAGCGCCGGCTCCTTGCCGGCGGCCCACCACATCTTGATCCCGGTGAGAATCAGGAAGGCGCCAAAAATGTAGAGGATCCAGTGAAACTGTGCCAGCAGCCAGCCGCCGACCAGGATCATGATGGTGCGCAGCACGATGGCGCCGATGATGCCGATCATCAGCACCCGCTTCTGGTAGTGCGACGGCACCGCGAAGTAGGTGAAGATCATCAGGAAGACAAAGATGTTGTCCACCGCCAGCGATTTTTCGATCAGGTAGCCGGTCAAAAATTCCAGCGACTTGGTGTTGGCGATCTCGCTGGAGCCGGTGCTGTCTTTCACCGCCCACCAGAACAGGCCATTGAACATGAAGCTCAGGGCAACCCAGACCAGCGACCAGTTGAGCGCTTCCCTGACGCCGATGTCATGGGCGCCCTGTTTTTTCAAGACCACAAAATCAACGAACAGCGACGCGAGAACAATGCCGATGAAGGCGGCCCACAGCCACAGGGGCGCAATGGTTTGCATGACAAGACCTTTTTAAAAATGAAAGACGCGGGTGCGTCCCAAAAGGTCTTGCGGGAAAGAGCCGCACGGCTCTTTTATGTGCTCCGGCTGCCGTTTTGAGCGGCAACGTATTGACGAAACACAAGCGCTTGCCGCCGACAGGCCGCAAGGTCGCTACTCCCCTTTCAGGTGACAAAAAGTATCGGTGTTTTGGAAATTCCACACGGTCCCTGCGGATTTTCGCAGGCGCTTGCCGTCCTGCGGCGCAGGTGGTGCAGTAACCCAGGTGCTATCCTTGAAGGCATGAAACTCATCCTCAAATGGCTCTTGAGCGCCGCCGCCCTGCTGGCCGTGGCCTACCTGTATTCCGGCGTGACGGTGACCAGCTTCACCGGCGCGCTGATTGCGGCGGCGGTGCTCGGTGCGCTGAACATGGTGGTCCGCCCGCTGCTGGTGCTGCTCACGCTGCCGGTGACGGTGCTGACGCTGGGGCTGTTCCTGTTTGTCGTGAATGCCCTGATGTTCTGGGCCGCCGCCAGCCTGGTCAGCGGCCTGAACGTCAACGGCTTCGGCGCGGCGTTGCTGGGCTCGCTGATTTATTCAGTGCTGCAGCTAGCGATCGATTTTCTCCTGGAGCGCCTGTTCCTTAAGGATTGACTCGGTCTGCCGCGTCCGGGTGTCGATGATCGATGCCTCGACATAATCGGCACGGCCCGGCTGGCTGCGCATCAGCCCCTGCGCCGCCTTGAAGCGGTCCAGCGCGGCGCCGTAGTCCAGCTGGGCGGCGCGGCTTTCGGCATCGGCCCGGATGGCGCGCACCGGCTGGTTCTGCTGGCCGTAGGCCACGGCCAGCAGTTGCCAGGCCATGGCATCGCGCGGATGCACGGCCACCCAAGTCTGCAGCGCCTGCGACACGTCGGGCGCGCGTTGTGCCGCCATCAACGCTTTCGACATCAGCAGCAGTTCGGCCCGCGAGCCGGCCTTGCCGAGATCGGCAGTGGCGGCCGCAGCCGGCACCTTGCCTTCCAGCAGGTCCACCTCGACGGCCAGCAGCTGCACGGCCTTGCCCGCCGCGTCCTGGCCGCCCACAACACCAGCAAGCCGCTCCAGCAGGCTGCGCGCCGCCGCGAAATCACGCAGTTGCGCCGCGGCAAAGGCGCCACCATAGAGCGTGCCGGCATCGCGGGAACTGGTTGCCGATGCCGCCGACACAGCCAATGGCGCGGGCAAGGCCGCCGCCCTGCGCTGTGCCTCGGCCACCAGGGTGCGCAGCACGTCCACGCCGGGTACGGCCAGAATGCGGGCACGGACAGCCATCATCGCGTGCAGGCGCTGCGTCCGTTCGGCAGCCGCCTGCTGCCCGGCTGGCGACGCGACCGCCGCCGCCAGCTGCACGCGGGCCTGCGCCTCGGCAATCCGCTCGGTGGTCAGCGGGTGCGAGCGCAAATAGGGAAACGAGCCGTTGTCGTTGAGCCGGTTGGCCTGCTGCAGTTTTTCGAACATGCCCGAGATGCCCCGGCTGGCATAACCGGCGTCCTCCATCACGCCAAAGCCGACGCGGTCGGCCTCGCGCTCCATGTCGCGTGAAAAATTCAGCTGGCCCTGCGCCAGGATCGCCTGCCCGCCAACCATCGCGGCCGTGCCGGCATCGGGATGCCGGCTGGCCGCCAGCGCGCCGAGCACCATGGCGGCAATCATCCACGGCGCCTGCCGCGACTGCTGCGTCATCAGGCGCGAGATATGCCGCTGCGTGACATGGCTCATCTCGTGCGCCAGCACGGCGGCCAGCTCGTCGGCATTGCTGACGCTGCTGATCAGGCCCAGGTGCACGCCGAAGTAGCCACCGGGCAGCGCAAAGGCATTGATGCTGCGATCGCGGAACATGAACAGCTCCCAGGCAAAACGCTCGTCCAGTTCGGCCGACAATTCGCCGCGCGCGCGGGCCGCCGCCATCAGGGGCTGCCAGATGCCCTGCAGGTAACCGGCCAGCACCGGGTCCTCGACCAGGTCAGGGTCGCGGTAGATGCTGGCCGCGATGCGGTCGCCGATGCGGCGTTCGGCAGCCGGCGACAGATCGGAGTTGTCGCCCAGCGTCGGCAGCGAACGGGCGCCGGGCGCAGTCAACAAGGTTCCGCCGCCTGGCGCCTGGGCCGGCGACGCCGTGGCGGCCGCTATCAGGACCATAGCTGCCAACGCCCGCCAGACATGCGCTAAAGCACGTTCAGGCTTGAAAATATCGGAGCAGGTCAATGAAGTCAAGGGCAGTCACCTTTGGGGCTGGAAGAAAAACGCCAGCAAGCCTCTTATGATGCGGCATAGTTGTAAAGGTTCTGTATCAGCATGACGACGCCCTCTTCCCCCCTCACCCATTTCGACGCCCGGGGCCAGGCCCACATGGTCGATGTCGCGGCCAAGGCGGCCACGCACCGCATCGCGGTCGCGCAGGGCCGCATTGCCATGAAGCCCGCCACTCTGGCGCTGATCATGTCCGGCTCCGCCAAAAAAGGCGACGTGCTGGGCATTGCCCGCATCGCCGGCATCATGGCCGCCAAGAAAACCAGCGACCTGATTCCGCTGTGCCACCCACTGGCGCTGACCCGCGTTGCGCTTGAATTCGTGACGGCCCCGGAAGACGGCGACGACACCGGCAGCGTGACCTGCACCGCCACGGTGGAAACCGTCGGCCCCACCGGCGTCGAGATGGAAGCGCTGAGCGCCGTCACTGTCGCCCTGCTGACGATCTACGACATGTGCAAGGCGGCAGACCGGGGCATGACCATCACCGACGTGAAGCTGCTGGAAAAGCATGGCGGCAAGTCGGGGAGTTTTGTAAGCGGTTGATGGCTATGGCTTGACGGGCCAGGCAAGCGCGCTTGACTGGCCAATGCGGCAGCGGCGCCTGCCTTTCCCCAGCCAGTTTTCGCCGGATGTCCGGCGTTTGTCCAGCACCAGCTGATTCAATGGCCGAAACGCCGTCTTCCTTCTTATTTCTGCGGCACCTTGCCGTTCCTGTTCTCGGCCGGCTTGGCTGCAGGCGCGGGCCTGACCGTGACGGAAAGCCGGTCGGCATCGCTGCGGGCAGATGCCGGTTCAGGCGCCACGCTGGCGCCCTGGACGACCTCGGTGTTCGGGAAGCTCGACAGCGAAATCTGGGACATGGCCGCCCTTCGCTCCACATCGGTCAGCATCACCTCAAACACCATGACCTCTTTCTTGAGCGCGACAATCTTTGAGCGAATCACCCGGGACTGACCTTCCAGCGACAGATTGACGGGGGCCGGAGCCGCTGTGGCATCTGGGCTCGAAGCAGAAAAGTCGGGCGCTGCGCAGCCCGACAGGAAAAAGGCCGCCAGCCCGGCCACGGTCATCAGTTTTTTCATCTCGTCCTCCCTTTTGTTGTTGATCTTTCGACGCCATCGACCCTAGGCCTGCACGGCGGGCATTGTCATATGAATTTGCCTTAGCGCCAGGCCATGGGGCGCGACAGCGTGCGCCCTTCGATTTCGTTCATCAGCTGGTCACGCCGGTAGGCATACCAGCGCAGCAGACAGCCGCGATCCCGGCAAATCGACTCGCGCCTGCCCGCTTCCAGATCATTCTGTCGCTGGAAGGCTGCGCGGTCGGCGGTGGCATTTTTTGCGCGCGCGTAGACCCGGCCGACTTCATGGTTGAGCTGAAAAAGCTCGGCGTCCGAGCAAATCATCTTTTCGGAAACCGAGCGCGCCCGGCTGCAATCAAAACTGGCATCGGAACGCATTCCGGGGCGTTCAGCCTGCGGCTCTGCGGATGCGGGCAACGCCGCTTTGGCAACCTCGACCCTGCGGACCGGCGGGCGGGCCAGAGGCGCCGGCGGGGACGCCGAAGCGCTTTGCAGCGCCGGGCTGGCCATCGACGTGGCTTGAGGGGTCTTCTCAGGAACGTGCGCGGGCTGTGCTGTCGGCGCCTGCGCCAGTGTCTGGCGCACCGCCGCCAGCCCGTCGGCCGCAGACCGCGACCGCTCATCGGCCTGACCATAGGCGGCTGAATAAATGCGCAGGCTGTCCAGGTACAGGAACTCCGAACGCCTGAGCAGTTCCTGCCGGCTGGCATCTTGGGCAGAACCTGCGCCGAGCGCCTGCTGGGCATAGTGCCCGCCCAGCAAATATTTGCCATCGGCCGACTCGACCGAATTCGCGCCCTTGAGCTTGTCGGCCAGGCGGCACGACATCAGAAAGGCCACCTCGGCGTCGCGCGGGCGGCTTGACGCAGCGGCATCCTTGCCCATCACGATGAACGACGCCATGTCGGTCGCCGTCAGGCCGGGCACGTCGGGCTGGAAGGGAAACCGCCCGTCCTGGCTGCCCGCCACGGCCGTTGCCGGCACCAAGGGACAACTCGCCACCTGTCCCGAAGCCTGCGGCGCCGAAGCAGACGCCCTTGTTAGCGGTTGGCCGGGCATGGGTAACCCCAGCGGGTCCAGCAACAGCCATGTGCCGGCAATGGCCGCGGCGGCCACTATGCTGCCCAAGATGAAAACCTTGAGTTGCCGCGGCGTTGGCGCAGCAGACTGCAGCGGCGGAACATCGGCTTTCGGCAGCGCATGCGCAGACTGGCGTGGCGCAAGCCGTTCGTTTGTCGGACCGTTTTCGTTTGTTGAACGGCTAACCGTCTCGCGCGCTGCCACCTGCAACGGCGATACATTTTCCTTCGGAAGCTCGGCCGCAAATCGAGGAGGCCTGGCGCTTGTTTCCGTCTTTACCAGCTCAGGCTGAAGCAAGGGAATGCGGGTGTTAGGGTCTTCAGGCGCTTGCGATGAAACAGGAGCACGTTTTTTCCAGGCCCCGGCGACAGCCGCAGCACCAAGCAACACCCCCGACGCAAAAACTGCCCCCTGACGCTTATCAATAGTCATGCCCGCACCATAGCGCGGCTCAGAAGTCAGGAAATGCAGAACTCACACTTTGATGCAAAAGTTGCCATTTTTGTCATGCAACAATTTACATGCATCCGACGCGCTTGAGGCATGCCGCTGTGCTTACCTTGGTTGCCATGGCCATGGCCATGGCCATCGCCCGACCCGCATCAAACCGCTCGCCGTTCCCCTGCGTGAACCGGCACAAGGGCTTGTTCCCGAGTTAAAAAAGCTTGGGGCCGGCCTTGCGTGCCGGGTTCCAGCGGAGCCGCGTTTTTTCGAACCCAGCGCGCATGCTCCATCGGAAAAGACCCCCGGTAGCGTGCCAGGTAATACAGCGCCTCGTCATTGCGCCCCAGCATCACCGCGCTTTCAACCAACTTTTCAACCACGCGCGGCTCGGGCGAGTAGTGGAGCAATTCAATCGCCATGGCATGCAGGGCGGCGGCATTCCCAGGCGTGAGCGGCGTGATGCTCAGGTAGGCGAAGCGCGCCTGCTCGCGAAACACCCAGCTGTCCTGCACCTTGGCCAGCGTACCGTCGCGGTAGGCGGCGCTGCGCTGGTCAGGCGGCAGGTAAATCTGGCTGACCCGGTAGTAGCTGACAGCCACGCCGGCCAGAGGTACTATCATAATGATAGCTATAAGTCCAAGCGCGTATTGCGCCAGAAGGATATTTTGCTTGAATTTCGAGGGAAATCCCCGGCTCAAGCCGGGCGTTGCCTCGCGCGGCGCACACAGCAGCCAGACCGCCAACCCGGCGGCAATCTGGAACGGCCCGTACCACAATGGATATTCGAGCAGGCTGTGCAAGCCGATGACGGCCAGCACGGCCCAGGCCATCTGGCGCAGCGCATCTTTCTCTTGCCACGGCCGGGCGCGCCACGTCAGCCAGCCCAGCGCACCGCAAATCGCCACGGCCGCTGGAACGCCCAGTTCCACCGCGAGATGCAGCGGCAGGTTGTGCGCGTTGTCCAGGATTTCGCAAAAGCGCGGACCGTCGTACAAGGTGATGAAATGCGCATAGTCCAGTTCGCCCCAGCCCCAGCCCAGCCAGGGCTTTTGGACAATCAACGTCAGCACGTTGGACCAGAGAATCTTGCGGCTGGAGCAGGCCGGTATGTCCCCCACCAGGCGGCCAAACAATCCGCCGCTTTGCACGCCGGTCGCCCATTGCAGCAACCACGGCAGCATCAACACGGCGATTCCATAGGCCAGCAAGGCCTGCATGACAAATACCAGCAGGTGCCTGCGCGCCGGCAGCGCCCACCAAGCGGTGAACAGGGCAATCAGCCCCCATTGCAGCAAGCCGGTGCGGGAACTGCTGGCGGCATTGCCCAGGGCCAGCAACAAGGCGATCAGGTAAGCCCACCACGGCATCAGCCCGCCCTGCGTTTTGAGCCGTCCTGCAGACGCTTCCCGCAGCGCCAGCCAACCGATCAGCGCGACCAAACCGATGCTGGTGAGCGTGGCGAACTGGTTGCGCTGGCGCAGGTTGGCATACGCCTCGCCCGCCTGCGGCTGGTTGATCCAGGGGCTCAGGGCCGGCGCCAGGCCGAAGTACTGGACCAGACCGATCAGCGCGCTGATGACGGCAGCCAGCACCCATCCCGTCGCCACAAGCTCGGGATTGAGCCGACGCCGGAACAGCCAAAGACAAACCACGCACAGCGCCGACAGCAGCCACGGCCAGACATTGGGCGTGGGACCGGCGGTGTAGGGGCTGAGCCAGGGCGGGAGCAGGAATGCGAGTAGCCACCAAGCTGAAAAATCACGGACTTTAAAAGTTTGCGGCACAGGGGAATGGGTTCGGCGTGGGCTTGGAATGGAATGGATGATTCCGATGGATTGTCAACTGATCACGAGAAAACTTTGATCTTTGCCGTGGCGTACAGCATGATAATTTTCAGTTTCCATGGCTTTTTTAACTTTGGCTCTGAGTGCCAATTCGGCCTCTATCGCTTGGCTTTTATGCTTTTATGCTTTTATGCTTTTATGCTTTTATGCTTTTATGCTTTTATGCTGCAAAAATAACAGCAAATCAGAATTTGACCAAATCCACTCCGCAGGTTTCTGTTTCCTTATACGTACCAACCGCACGTATACCTTTCGCTCCAAAGCCGCCACCTGTTTTTTGAGCGTTGCCAGCAAAGGCAAATGCCTGCAACCGAACAGCGAGGCCGCTTTTCTGACGCCCAGAGCATGGCGTCTTAGTTTTACTACAATCGTGGTAAATTTTTCTGGAGTTCGAAATGTCAGGCAGCACCTCAATACGGATCAATCAAGAACTTTACGAGCAAGCCAAGCAAGACGCGACGGCGGAGCATCGCTCGATTGCAGGCCAAATCGAGTTTTGGGCGCGTGTGGGGCGTGCCGCCCTAGATAACCCCGATCTGCCGGTTAGTTTTGTGGCAGAGTCCTTGGCTTCGATGGCCGAAGCGCGCAGCCAATCCCAGCCGTTTGTCCCTCGATGTCGTGCATGACGTGGGCAGTTCAGCAAACCCGGCGATTTGCGCGTCAATATAAAAAGTTGCATGACAACACAGCCAGTGACGTGGATGCGGCAGTCGAGGCGCTCGCACAGAATCCAGAAATCGGAGAACGCAAGAAGGGCGATCTGGCGGCCTTGCGTGTTTTCAAGTTTCGCAGCGCAGGACAGTTGTTTTTACTGGGGTACACATTGGATGAAGGCGTTCGTCTGGTGTATCTGGAAGCGGTCGGTGCCCATGAAAATTTCTATCGCGATTTGAAGCGCTAATTAGAATCTGAGCCCGATTACCCTACGCCGGTTGTCCATTGCAGCAACCACGGCAGCATCAACACGGCGATTCCATAGGCCAGCAAGGCCTGCATGACAAATACCAGCAGGTGCCTGCGCGCCGGCAGCGCCCACCAAGCGGTGAACATGGCAATCAGCCCACATTGCAGCAAGCCGGTGCGGGAACTGCTGGCGGCATTGCCCAGGGCCAGCAACAAGGCAATCAGGTAAGCCCGCCACGGCATCAGCCCGCCCTGCGTTTTGAGCCGTCCTGCAGACGCTTCCCGCAGCGCCAGCCAGCCGATCAACGCGGCCAGGCCAATGCTCGTCAACGTGGCGAACTGGTTGCGCTGGCGCAGGTTGGCATACGCCTCGCCCGCCTGCGGCTGGTTGATCCAGGGGCTCAGGGCCGGCGCCAGGCCGAAGTACTGGACCAGACCGATCAGCGCGCTGATGACGGCAGCCAGCACCCATCCCGTCGCCACAAGCTCGGGATTGAGCCGACGCCGGAACAGCCAAAGACAAACCACGCACAACGCCGACAGCAGCCACGGCCAGACATTGGGCGTGGGACCGGCGGTGTAGGGGCTGAACCAAGGGGGGAGCAGGAATGCGAGTAGCCACAAAGCTGGAAAATCATGCGCTTCAAGTTTTGTCGAATTGGAAGTCTGACTCAGCATTGGCTTGAAATATATGATTTCAAAAGGTTGTCAGCACAGCAAATTTACAGACTCAGGACACCCCCATATTTTCAATGCTTGTGGCTTGTAGATTTTCGTTTTTGATCTGAATTCCAATTCCAAGAACTGGTAACTTCAAAAGTTACCTTAACTACCTAACGTTAGCATTGCCCTTCCTCTCAACCGCATCAGCGGCCGGCCACGTGATAAATGCAATACGGGGATCGTTGAGTGACTCCAACGCCCAGGTACGCTGCGCCAATAGACATTGCACCTCGTCCGTAAAATTACAAATCTTGCTCAGCCAGACACGTGCTTCCGCTGGCTGCCCATTCAGCGCGAAAGCAGTCGCTAGGCGGTAAGCCAGGTTCAGTGATGGATAGGAGCGTGTCAGGATTGCCATTTCCTCAAGCTCCTTTTGGCTCATGCTTGGTCGCACCCTGAACCGCGCCATCACGATCCACTCTCTCAACTGGGTCAGCACCCAAACATCTGGCGGTCCACCCATGGGGCCTCGCCCTTGTCCCACAATGGACTGCTCAAGCCGTAGCAAGCCATAGCCAATGTCCACCCGAGCATAGTCACGAATGGTCACACCCAGCACTGCAACAGCAGCCAGCCAAATGCCTGACAGCACCCAATGCGGCAAGGTCGCCACCACTTTGGCGCCTAAACGGACATTTAACATTCCCATGACCAAACCAACCGGCAGCAAAAAATATGCGTATTGAAGCGGAAACTCAACCAAGGCATGAATACCAACAGCAACGAGCAGCAGAAATAGCGCCGCTTCTTCAGGCCGGCGAACCGCGCGAAATCGCAACCAAAGCCAACGAATTAAAATCGCTGCAACGAAAAAACCTATCGGCAATCCGGTCCAAAGCACCATATCCAGAAAAAGGTTGTGAGACAGCTGGAAAATTCCGTTCTGACTAGGAAACCGGTCCGCAACAGCGATTTGGGCTGAGCTAACCTCCGTCCAACCATACCCAAACCAGGGCCGCTCACTGACAGCTTGAAAAAACATGCGCCAAGCACCAAGGCGAAGTTCACCTTGTTGCCGAACCCGGACATAAATCTCGTATTGCTCTAGCAGCAAGGCAGAATTCAGCCATTGCAGCAACGCCGGAATCATCAAAACATATAAATAGAGCCCCGATGCAACACGAGGCAATTGCCTGGATGGCCAGAGCCCACGCCAAAACCATACCGCCACCAGTATGACGCTTAAGGCCAAAAAACCCGCACGCGACTGAGTCAGTGCAATCCCAAGCAGAATGAAAGCAGCGCCACAAATAGCTGTCCATTTGCCCACAGCCTTGTGAAGGTAGGCCCAAAGACAGGCCATTAGCCCCCATACCAATAAGGTGGCCAACAGATTGGGTTGCCCCAGGTTTGCGTATGGTCGACTTCCCGTGAGACCCAGCGACCAAATGCCCATGACACCACTCTCGGATAACCCCAGCCAGGTGTAGAGCTGCAACCCGACCGAAGCCATGGCAGCCAGTCCAATGGCGATGAACAAACCATGGGCCAACTGGGCCGGACTGGCCAACTCCCATCGGGCCCCAATGAGCAGGGCCAGTAAAAACCCCAGCAAATAAGCGGACGATATCCATGCCTGACCGGCAAAAGGAAGTAACCCAAAAAAGAACTGAATCCATGGCAGAAAAATCAGTCCGGCAGCCAAGCACGGCAGGCCATGCCAATTCAACGCAGAACTGCTGCGGAATAACAAAATCAAAGCCGCAACACTTCCCAAGACTGCAGACCAAGCGTCCGCAGGAAAGGTTGACCATGGTGGAAAGTGAACTGGCAGCAACCACGAGAACGCAAATAGGATTGCCCAAAATACCAGAGAAAACGATGACATAACGGGAGAAATGGCCGATGGAGAAGGCATCAAACAATTCCGCATTCGAACAAGGGTAAGTCAGCGGAAAAGATAAACACAAAACTCCCCATCACTAAGGACTCTTCGGCCGACATGCTTCAGATAAATCGCCTGCAGCATCCCGCATGGGATGCCTTGCATACGCTTGACGCCAACGTTCAAATGCCAATGGAAATGCATGGCAAAACCGTTTCGTATGAAAACGCAACGCATCTGCATCGTGAAGGTACCAAAGACTTAGGAGCAAAGGTTGAATCACCATAGGTTCAGCAGAAAAATGAAGCAGCTTTTCTGCACGCTGGCGCACTTCCGCAGCATTCTTTGGTGTTACCACGATCAACCCAAGCGCTGCAAACTCCAGTTGCTCGCGAAACAACCAGGCGCCTGAAGCCTGGTTTATTGCAGAGGCTACAGCTGCGCGATGAATATCTCTGTTGTTCGTGAAAGGTGTTTTATAAATCGGGAGCAATGTAACGTACTGCCGCCAAGCCACGATGGCCAAACAAATCAGACTTACTGCAACAACAACTGCAATGCCTATTGAGAAAATCGTGTAATTATTCAAAGACTTTTCGACACTGGATACCGGCAACAAATAACCTAAAAACAATCCCGTCAAAAACAAAAATCCCGCATACCAAAGCGGGTATTCCAACATACTGTGTATTCCTACAATGAATAGCAAAATGATCCAGGCAAATTGTCTCTCAGGCAGAGGTGGAGATAATTCTCTATTGTTACTACTCAAGCGCCCCCATGGTTTTATCCAGTAAATTGCCCGAAGCAACAAGCCGCAAAATAAAACGGCTATGGGCAATCCAAATTCCAGTGCGATTTGCAATGGTAAATTATGAGAGTGGTCCAACAGGCCATCGTATCTGCGCATGAACAATGTCATGTAGTGCCCGTAACCTGTTTCACGCCATCCCCATCCAAGCCAAGGATGCTCAAAAATCATTTGTGTCGTATTACTCCAGATAACAAGACGAAGATCCTGTGCTGTATGTGAAACACGTTCAGCGCCTGAAGAAAAACCAAATCCATGCCACTCAGCAACAACGGGTAAAAAAATACTGGCCAAACCCAGCAACACCAGTTGCCCTACCATTAAACGGCTTGCTACAGGTGACTGCTGTTTCTTAAAAACAAAAGCCGATAATGCCAACGCTATAACTTCCAGCATGCCGGTCCGCGAAGCAGAAGCAGCTACGGCAAACATCAGAATTACCGAAATAAACCACGCCATGGATTCTGTCAATCGACTCCTGTGAACTAGCCAGATCGTACATACTGAACCCACACACATAAACGTAGCAAACAAGTTGGTCTGACGCAGTGCACCGAAAGCTATCCCGCGTCTTTCAGGCTCTATCACCCAATGATAGAGTTCGCCGACTAGACCAAACCACTGCAGCAAACCCTCGACTGCATTAATAATCGCGGCGACAACTATTGCAAATAGGAGCCAAGACAATCCACCGGATTTGCTTCGGAAATGAGCTCCTGTGTGACAAGCCAATCCAAAAAATAGTAATCCAGCAGCACCAGCAATTTGCCGCCCCAAATATGGATTTGGCGTCATCGCCATCAAAAAAATTCCACCAAAAACTGCGCTTTTAACCAGTGGATTGATAGCACTTAATCCAAATAACAGCGAACCCGCACTCAATATACCAAGAAAAAATATTTGCTGAAAAGCATCCGAAGATCCGCCTTCAAAAGACGGGAAAATCCATCCAGCAGATACACAGAGTACTCCGGCTATATATCTTGCGTTCTGCAAAAGCAATTTATTTGACAATTCAACAATCAGTCACCACATAAAAAAAGGCGCCATAAGCGCCTTTTTAAAAACCCTCTAGTTCAAGTCCTGCAGACGGCAGGGGCATATTTAGCAAGAAGAGAGCCTGTGGTGCCTGCCGCTGTAGAAGTGGTGCCAGCGGCCTTACATACCCACACAATAGAGCCAGCTGTTGGCACTGTGGTTGCAGAGGCTGTACCGCCAGAAAATACTGCGGTTCCATTCAGTGGCGTCAAAATCAATGTGCCGCCGCCGGCGCTGGCAGTGTAGTTAATCGTAATAAATCCAGCTGCTGCATCAATTTCGATGCCAGAGACACTTTTTGTTACCGCAGGGGATGTCCAACCAGAAGCATACGCAGTTCCGTTGGCAGCATTTTCTGCAATTGCTGTTTTTGCAGCACCCGCCAGCGATAACCCCTCAGTTACTTTGGCCCGCACCGTGTAATCCTGATAAGCAGGCAAAGCCACCGCCGCCAAAATACCAATGATCGCCACGACGATCATCAATTCGATCAGGGTGAAACCCTTTTGGGCCATTTGCATGGAACGCTTCATGAGAAAACTCCTTGGTTGGAAAAAAAACTTGCCACGAACTATTGCAGGTTGCGTGCCAAGCCATGAAAGCTGTTTCTGGTCACGAAAAACGTGATTTTCGTCACATATGAAACATTCGGATTACTTTTTTTGTCACAATATAAAACATGAACGACATTTTTGTCACTTGATGCAACTGACGGCACTATTTCCAAATCCATCAGGCCCATCAGCACTTTTCCCATGCAGTCCGCATGGTGTGTCGTGCGGCGTCAAGACAATCTGTACCGGTCGTCACGTTCTGCGCCCTGTGGCTTCAATTGGCTTGTCTCGGCCAATTTCCTTCAATGCGCCTTGACTGAGTTCCGGTTCAACCAAATTGGCACACCGGCCGCGGCCACCGTCATTCGGCCCCGGACGCGCGTCGGTTTCGCAAGCATCAACGATAGGCCAGGCAACGCGCAAGCCCCGGTTTCCCCTGCTTTGCGTTGACTTTCAGCCGTGTGCCCCGGGACCGCGGTGGACAGGGGAATCTTTGAGCAATCAGGTCGGCAATGCGAGACAAGCGCTGAATCAGCCAGCGCTTGTCTCACTGCTGGACAAACTGCATTTGCGTTCCCGCCAGCTCAATCAGGTCGCCATGGTTAAGCGCCACCGGTTCCACGCCCACGGCCACGCCATTGAGCGTGGGCTGGCGGTCGCCCTCGACATGGGTAACCACAAAGCCTGTGAACGTTCTGGTGATGCTGGCGACTCCGACGCCCGCTTTGCCTATGGTGGTGACAGGCTTGACCAGCGCCATTTCACGACCGGCCGCGGGGCCCGACATCACCTTGATGGCGCCATTGATGGCGCTTTCACCCGCATTGGCCTCGTCGACATACTGGATCTTGTACTTGCCAATTTCCACCGTGTCGCCGTGGTGCAACAACTGCTTCTTGACGGACTTGCCGTTGACATAGGTGCCGTTGGTGCTGTTGAGGTCTTCAATGTGGCCTTCGGCGCCCGAGATCTTGAGCACCGCATGCTCGCCGCTCACGGCCATGTTGTCGATCACGATGTCGTTGTAGGGCCGGCGACCCAGCGAGGTGCGGTCTTTTGTCAGCTGGACTTCCTTCAGGACGGCCCCGTCCAGGGAAATGATCATTTTCGGCATGCCCGGTTTTCCTTTGCGTTTTTTTAACTTGTCGCCGTCAGCGGACGCTGAAGAGGCTATTTTCCCAGCATTCTGGACAGCAGGCCGCGCCGCGTTTCATCTTCAGCGGCCTGCACCAGCAGGACCGAGATATTGTCGCGTCCACCGCCGTCGTTGGCCACCCGGATCAGCGCTGCGGCTTTTTGCTGCAACGTGCCGGAGGCATTCAGGATGGCTGCGATCACCGGGTCCAGAACCATGTCCGACAGGCCGTCGGAGCACATCAGGTACAGATCGCCCGGCTCGACCCGGTGCTCGTTGATTTCGACTGAAACCGCATCCTCGACGCCCAGGGCGCGGGTGATCAGGTTGCGGTGCGGCGACGTCAGGGCCTGCTCTGCCGTCATCAGCCCTGCGTCCACCTGCTCCTGCAACAGCGAATGGTCTTTGGTGATTTGGTGCAGCACACCGCCGCGCAGCCGGTAACAGCGGGAGTCGCCGATATGGCCGAGCACCAGCCGGGCTTCCAGAAAAACACCTGCCACCAGCGTGGTACCCATGCCGGCATAGTCAGGATTGGACCACGCAGCGCTGAAAATCGAATGGTTGACCTGGTTCACACAGGTTTCCATTGTCCGGCGAAGTTCCCTGACAGAGGCGCGGCTGCCGGGCTGCGACAGCCACGCCGTCAGCTCCTGACGAAGAAAGGCGACCGCCATGCTGCTGGCCACCTCGCCGGCGTTGTAGCCGCCCATGCCGTCTGCCAGCAGGCACAAGCCGGTCTTCGGGTCAAACGCCAGAGCATCTTCATTGTTTTTGCGCACCCGGCCCTGGTCGGTTTGCGCAAAGATTTCATACATCATGGGGTGATGGGCATGACTTCTGTTGGATCGGCTGGCCCCGGCGAATGCATTGATCCAACCGGCTTTGCCTGAGAAAAACCGGCCGTGTCCCGCCAGTCAGGGCTGCACGTTAACAGACGCTCAAACACTCGACAAGGAATTAATGCGCAGTATTCAGCCCGCGACCGCCGGCTTTCGGCGTGCCTGTATTACCTTGCCAATCACCAGCACCAGCAGTGCGCCGGCAGCGGCCACGGCATACCCCCAGTAAGCGCCTTCGGGCAGGTACGGCTTGACGGCCGGGTCGGTGTAAGCCATTTGGCCGGCAATCCAGCCGAGCAACATGGCGCCCAGGGTGATGACAACCGGAAAGCGTTCCATCAGCTTGAGCACCAGCTGGCTGCCGCCGATGATGATGGGAATGCTCACCAAGAGACCAAAAATCACCAGCGCCAGCTGGTGCTCCTGGTGCGCTCCCTGCGCCGCGCCGGCAATCGCCAGCACGTTGTCCACGCTCATGACCAGGTCGGCAATGATGACGGTCTTGACCGCGCCCCAGAGCTTGTCGCTTGAGCTGACGTTGTGGTCGCCTTCATCTTCGGGCACCAGCAGCTTCACACCGATCCACAGCAGCAGCAAGGCGCCGACGATCTTCAGGTAAGGAATGGCCAGCAGCGCCAGCGCAAAGGCAATCAGGATCACCCGCAGGACGATGGCGCCGGCCGTACCGTAGATGATGCCCTTGGTGCGTTGCTGGGCCGGCAGGTTTCGGCAGGCCAGTGCAATGACCACGGCGTTGTCGCCCCCCAGCAGAATGTCGATCATGATGATCTGCCCCACTGCCAGCCAGAAGCTGGCTGTCATGAACTCTTCCATGGAAACCTCTTGAGAAATGAAAAAGACCGATTGTCAGCGATGA
This sequence comes from Polaromonas sp. CG_9.11, assembly GCF_015752225.1. Taxonomy (NCBI): domain Bacteria; kingdom Pseudomonadati; phylum Pseudomonadota; class Betaproteobacteria; order Burkholderiales; family Comamonadaceae; genus Polaromonas; species Polaromonas sp. CG_9.11. The sequence goes on along the minus strand of NZ_JADOVE010000014.1, from coordinate 35,260 downwards.
CAACCGGCCTTTGTATTGTGGCTAACCGCAGTCTGCGCTGGCTCGCGCCGCGCCCTGCGGGTGCATGCGCCGGTTTACAGCAGGGCTTTGAGCAACTTGGCCATTTCCGACGGATTGCGCGTGATGGTGAAGCCGCAGGCTTCCATGATCGCCAGCTTGGCGTCGGCCGTGTCGGCACCGCCCGAGATCAAGGCGCCAGCATGGCCCATGCGCTTGCCGGCCGGCGCCGTCACGCCGGCGATGAAGCCGACGATGGGTTTTTTCATGTGGGCCTTGCACCATTCAGCGGCTTCGGCTTCGTCCGGGCCGCCGATTTCGCCAATCATGATGACGGCGTCGGTGTCCGGGTCGTCATTGAAGGCGCGCATCACGTCGATGTGCTTCAGGCCATTGATCGGGTCGCCGCCAATGCCGACGGCGGTGGACTGGCCCAAGCCGATTTCGGTCAGTTGCGCCACCGCTTCATAGGTCAGCGTGCCGGAGCGCGACACGACGCCGATGCGGCCGGCGCGGTGGATGTGGCCGGGCATGATGCCGATCTTGATCTCGTCGGGTGTGATCAGGCCGGGGCAGTTGGGGCCCAGCAGCAGCGTGCGCTTGCCGCCAGCCGCTTCCTTGGCCTTCATGCGGTTGCGCACTTCGAGCATGTCCTTGACCGGAATGCCTTCGGTGATGCAGATCGCCAGGTCGAGGTTGGCTTCGACGGCTTCCCAGATGGCGGCGGCCGCGCCTGCGGGCGGCACGTAGATCACCGACACGGTGGCGCCGGTGGCATTTGCCGCTTCGCTCACGTTGGCAAAAATCGGGATGCCCTCGAAGTCTTCGCCAGCACGCTTGGGGTTCACGCCCGCCACGAAGGCTTCGCGGCCATTGGCATAGTCACGGCACATGCGGGTGTGGAATTGACCGGTCTTGCCGGTAATGCCTTGCGTAATGACTTTGGTGTTTTTGTTGATGTAGATGGACATGTGTGTTCTCCTGGCTTACTTGGACACGGCTTCGACGATTTTGGTCGCCGCGTCGGCCATGGTGTCTGCGGCAATGATTGGCAGGCCCGAGTCGGCCAGCATCTTCTTGCCCAGGTCTTCGTTGGTGCCCTTCATGCGAACGACCAGCGGAACGTTCAGGTTCACGGCCTTGCAGGCGGCAATGATGCCGTCGGCAATGGTGTCGCACTTCATGATGCCGCCGAAGATGTTGACCAGGATGCCCTTGACTTCCGGGTTCTTGAGCATGATCTTGAAAGCTTCGGTGACTTTCTCGGCCGTGGCGCCGCCGCCCACGTCCAGGAAGTTGGCCGGCTCGCCGCCGAACAGCTTGATGGTGTCCATGGTCGCCATGGCCAGGCCGGCGCCGTTGACCAGGCAGCCGATGTTGCCGTCCAGGCTGATGTAGGCCAGGTCGAACTTGCTGGCTTCTACTTCAGCCGGATCTTCTTCGTCCAGGTCACGGTAGGCGACAATTTCAGGGTGGCGGAACAGCGCGTTGGGGTCGAGGTTGAACTTGGCATCCAGCGCCATCAGGGCGTTCTTGCTGTCGCGGTTCAGCGGGTTGATTTCCACCAGCGACGCATCGGTGTCCATGTAGCAGGTGTAGAGCTTCTGGAAGATGTCCACGGCCTGGGCGGTAGACTCTGCCGGCAGGCCGATGGCATTGGCAATCTTGGTGGCCTGTGCGTCGCCCAGACCGGTGAGGGGGTCGATGAACTCGGTGATGATCTTCTCGGGCGTGGAATGGGCCACTTCCTCGATGTCCATGCCGCCTTCGCTTGACGCGATGAAGGCCACCTTCTGGGTCGCACGGTCGGTCACCAGGGACACGTAGTATTCCTTCTGGATGTCGGCGCCGTCTTCAATGTACAGGCGGCGGACCTTCTGGCCTTCGGGGCCGGTCTGGTGCGTCTTGAGCTGCATGCCGAGGATTTCGCCGGCGATGCGCTTGACGTCTTCAATCGTCTTGGCTACCTTCACGCCGCCGCCCTTGCCGCGCCCGCCGGCATGAATCTGCGCCTTGACCACCCACACCGGGCCGCCGAGCTTTTGTGCGGCTTCCACCGCCTCTTGCACCGTGAACGCCGGAATGCCGCGCGGCACTGGCACACCAAAATTGCGCAAGATTTCCTTGCCTTGGTACTCGTGAATTTTCATGGGAAACCTTCAGGATTCAGTAAGAAGAGGGGTGCAACAGGAGCTGGGCAAGGCTGTTGGGAAGTGAAAAACAGGCCATATCGGCGCAAAACCAGCATGTTAGCGTTTACTGCAGGCAGCAGCACGGAACTGTATCATGCTGCGATGCACCAAACTTATGCGGTTCTTACACAGACAAGCGCGGAAAACTGAACCTGAAATATTGGCCCTGCGAGACAGTGGTTTTAGCTGAAAGTATCTATGCACAAAATTTTTATCGACGGCGAAGCCGGCACCACCGGCCTGCAGATTCGCGAGCGTCTGCAGGCGATGCCGCAGATCGAACTGGTCAGCATTGCGCCCGATTTGCGCAAGGACCCGGCCGCCAAGCGTGACCTGATGGCGCAGGTGGACCTGGTGATCTTGTGCCTGCACGACGACGCGGCGCGTGAATCAGTGGCCATGATCGACTCGCTGCCGGGCAAAAAACCGAAAATCATCGACGCATCGACGGCGCACCGCACGGCCCCAGGCTGGGTGTTCGGGTTTCCCGAATTGATGGCCGGCCAGCGCGAAGCCGTCATGACTGCCGAGCGCGTGGCCAACCCCGGGTGCTACGCCACCGGCGCGATTGCGCTGATCCGGCCGCTGGTTGATGCGGGCCTGATGCCGGCCGACTTTCCCCTGAGCCTGCCGTCGGTCAGCGGCTACTCGGGCGGCGGCCGCCAGATGATCGAGGCCTACGAAGCCGGCACCGCACCCGCTTTCGAGCTGTACGGCCTGAGCCTGGAACACAAGCACCTGCCCGAAATCATGAAATACACCGGGTTGACCCGCCGGCCGGTGTTTATTCCGTCGGTGGGCAATTTCATCCAGGGCATGCTGGTGCAGTTGCCGCTGCACCTGGACCTGCTGCCCGGCCAACCCACGGCCGCGCAGCTTCACGAGGTGCTGGCAAAACATTACGCCGGCAGCGAATGGGTCACTGTGGAAGCCGCGCCCGAATCGGGCAAGCTCGATGCGCTGGCGCTGCGGGACACCAACCAGATGGAATTGCGCGTGTTCGGCAATGACCGCTACCGCCATGCGGTGCTGGTGGCGCGTCTGGACAACCTGGGCAAGGGGGCCTCGGGCGCCGCCGTGCAAAACCTGAAGCTGATGCTGGGACTTTGAGATTGGACTGATTTTTGGTCATAGGTCGGATTAGCGCAGCGTCCTCCGACATCGGCGTTCGCGAACGTGCATGTCGGGTCACGCCTTCCCAGCTGAACCGACCTGCTAATTTGCTACTTTTTTAATAGCTGGTTGCGCAGGCACCCATTGCGCCGGAGTCCCATTTTCTTATTTTCTTCTTTGTCGTTGCGGACTCGATCCGCAATCCATGACCCAGCAGCTTAGGCGCAACGGGCGAACACTTCCATCGCGGGTTTGTCGCCGCACAGATGGATCCCGGGTCGCGCCCGGGATGACAGATTCAATCCTCATCGGCCTGCGACACAACGCGCCGAATCACGTCGCCGCCAAATCCCCGGGCCGCCAGAAAGCGCATCTGTTTGGCCCGGGCGGCGGCATCCGGGGCCGGCCCGTCAAACTTCTTGCGCCAGATCTCGCGGGCGCGTTCGAGTTCGCTGACCTTGAGCTTGCTGACCGCCTCGGACACCGCTTCGGCGCCCAGCCCCTTGTTCAGCAGCTCGTACTTGATACGTGAAGCGCCAAATCGCCCGGCACGGCGGTTGATCACCGATTCGACGACCCGCGCTTCGCTGATGAAATCCTTGGCCTGCAGGTCATCGAGCACCTGCGCCAGTTGGCCCGGCGTTTCCTCATGGTCTTTCAGCTTGCGCTCCAGTTCGGCGCGCGAATGTTCGCGGGCGGCCAGGTAACGCAGGGCGCGACCCTTGAGCGACAGGCCAAAGCCCGCACGGGCGGCAGGTTTGGCATCAGTCATGCGCGTCTTGCGGGCGAGCCGCTATTGCGCAACATCTTTCAGCTATGCTTTCAATAGCTGAATGCGCCCGTGGAGACTGCGCAAAAGCCTGATTTGGCATATAAAACCGGCTCAAGACTGGGTCGGGACCACCGGCGGCAAGGGTGCCAGCAGCGCTTTGTCGGCCATCACCTTCAAGGGCTTTTCCGCCTTTTCGGCTTTCTCGGGTTTTGCCCCCTTTTCAGGCTCGGCGCCGCCCTGCGCCGCCTGCACCAGCGGAATGCCCAGCGATTCGCGCACCTTGTTCTCGATCTCGATGGCCAGCGCCGGGTTTTCCTTCAGGAATTCGCGCGAGTTGTCACGGCCCTGGCCGATTTTCTCGCCCTTGTAGGCATACCAGGCACCGGCTTTTTCAACGATGTGGCCGGCCACGCCCAGGTCGAGCACCTCGCCCAGCCGGCTGATGCCTTCGCCGTACAGGATGTCGAACTCGGCCGTCTTGAAGGGTGAGGCGACCTTGTTCTTCACCACCTTGACGCGCGTTTCGTTGCCGATGACCTCGTCGCCCTTCTTGATCGAACCGATACGGCGAATGTCCAGCCGCACCGAGGCATAGAACTTCAGTGCGTTGCCGCCGGTCGTGGTTTCGGGGCTGCCGAACATCACGCCGATCTTCATGCGGATCTGGTTGATGAAAATCACCATGCAGTTGGCCTTCTTGATGGTGGCGGTCAGCTTGCGCAGCGCCTGGCTCATCAAACGGGCCTGCAGGCCGGGCAGCGAGTCGCCCATCTCGCCTTCAAGCTCGGCCTTGGGCGTGAGCGCCGCCACCGAGTCGATGACGATCAGGTCAACCGCGCCCGAGCGGGTCAGCGAATCGACGATTTCCAGCGCCTGCTCGCCAGTGTCGGGCTGCGAGATCAGCAGTTCCTGCAGGTTGACGCCCAACTTTTGCGCGTACTGGATGTCCAGCGCATGTTCGGCATCGACAAACGCGCAGGTGCCGCCGATTTTCTGCATTTCGGCAATCACCTGCAGCGTCAGCGTGGTCTTGCCCGACGACTCGGGGCCGTAGATTTCGACCACCCGGCCGCGCGGCAAGCCGCCGACGCCGAGCGCAATGTCCAGGCCCAGCGAGCCGGTCGATACCACCTGGATGTCTTCGATGACCTCGCCGGCGCCCAGCTTCATGATGGTGCCTTTGCCGAATTGCTTTTCAATCTGGGCCAGCGCGGCGGCCAGCGCCTTGGCTTTTTCGGTGTTCAGGCCGGGAGCGGTCTTGATCGGTGCGTCCATGAAAAATTTCCTTAAAAATCAACGGGGTAAAAAGTTCTGCACGCACTTTTCACCAAAAATTTCAGACTGCTTTTTCTTGCAGTACTGGGTGCATGAACAGTACTTTATGGGCTTCATAGGCAGAAGTAAAGCCTGTTTTTAGTCAGTCTGCCTGACTAAATTTCGCTTAATAAAGTAGCATCTGCCCATGGCCGAAATCCTTTCCCCAACCCTTCCCCTCGTTCACGACACCCACTGGCGGCTGACCCACCTGGGACGCCTGATGGGTCATGCCTTGCGCCGTTTTGATGAGCGGGTGTTGTCGCTCATGGCCAGCAACGCCGACGTGCCGCTGGGCTTGTCCAACCTGGCGGCGCGCGATCAGGTGGGAGCGGCCCATATCCACATCACCCGCCACTTGGCCCTGGGCGGCTCGCGCCTGACGGACTTGGCAAACAGCGCCGGCATGAGCAAGCAGGCCATGGCCGACCTGGTGGATCAGTGCGATGCCTGGGGTTTGGTCAAGCGTGAGCCCGACCTGCACGACAAACGGGCCCGGCGCGTGGTGTTCACCGACTCGGGCCTGCTGTGGCTGGACGCTTTTCGCCGTGCAGTGGCCCAGGCGGAAAGCGAATTCCGCCAGGCCGTGGGAGACGACGTGGCCACAGTGGTGGCGCTTGGCCTAGAGGTTTACGCGGGATAAAGCAGGTGAAGTCATGTTTCCTGAAGATATTTCCCGTCGACGAAAGCACGCTCAAAACAATTATTTACGTTTTTTATAAAAATGTTTCAAATGTGATAATCCCGACGGTCAGTGCAATTTTCAGCAAATAAAACCAACGAAAGAAACCTGTATGTCCGTTGCAAACCGAATCTTCATTCCATTAGCCATTGCGACAATGCTTTCTGGCTGCGTGACCACAGACATGCAAATGGGAAATCCGGCCGCCAAGACCGTGGCTACCGGCAGTGCGGCCGGCGCGTCCAGCACCAATGCCAACAGCACACTTGAGAAATGCCAGTCGCCCCTTGGCACGGTGTCCCTGATCGAAAACCAGAGCGCCGGCTGGTACACCATCCTCACCAACGAATACCGCCTGCCGCCCACGGCCAACCTGCTTCGCCTGCTGATCCAGCAATCGAACTGCTTTGTGGTGGTGGAGCGCAGCGCCGCAGGCATGAACGCCATCAACCGCGAACGCGGCCTGCAACAGTCTGGCGAGATGCGCGCCGGCAGCAATTTTGGCAAAGGCCAGATCGTGTCCTCCGACTACGGCCTGTCGCCTGAAATCGTCTTCAGCCAGGACAACACGGGCGGCATGGGCGTTGCCTTGGGCAGCCTGCTCGGCGGTGGTGCGGGCCGTGCCCTGGCAACGGTCGGCGCCAGCACCAAGACACGTGAAGCCAGCGCCTTGCTCACCATGATCGACAACCGTTCCGGCGTGCAGATTGCCGCATCCGAAGGCAGCGCGTCGAAAACCGACTTTGGTGGCTTCGGAGCCTTGTTGGGCGGCTCGGCGGGCGGCGGAATCGGCGGCTACAGCAACACGCCGCAAGGCAAGGTCGTTGCGGCCGCCTTCATGGATGCGTTCAACCAGATGGTGATTTCACTGCGGGCCTACAAGGCGCAAAGCGTGAGCGGCCAAGGCCTGGGCGGCGGCGGCAGGTTGGGCGTTGATGGCGGTGCCGCACCGTCGCAAACCTCGGGCCCCAAGTCAGGCACATCAACCAGCCGCCCGAAAAAAAATAATTAGAATGACTTGATTTTTTAGCGCTGCATGCCTTTTAAAACGGCCACCTCTTCAGGTGGCTGTTTTGTCTGGGGCATCAGGCAGTTCCAAAAAATCATATGCGGTGTCCCGGTCGCAAACGCCTAGAATTTGCGGGGGATGTGAGAGCAAAACAACCATTGGCGGGCCATTGACCTGCTTTTTCTGGGAGACAAGCATGCGTATTCTCATTGCCGAAGACGACCAGGTTCTGGCCGACGGCTTGCTGCGTACCCTGCGCGCGTCCGGCGCAGCGGCGGACCATGTGGCCAGCGGCACCGAAGCCGACGCCGCACTGCTGACCAACACCGAGTTCGACCTGCTGATCCTGGACCTGGGCTTGCCGCGCATGCATGGCCTGGAAGTTCTCAAGCGCCTGCGCGCGCGCGGCTCCGCGTTGCCCGTCCTGATCCTGACGGCGGCCGACAGTGTCGAAGAACGCGTCAAGGGGCTGGACTACGGCGCCGACGACTACATGGCCAAGCCGTTTTCGCTGCAGGAACTCGAAGCGCGGGTGCGCGCGCTGGTACGGCGCGGCATGGGCGGCGCCAGCAGCACCATCAAGCATGGCCCGCTGGTGTATGACCAGGCCGGCCGGGTGGCCACCTTCGACGGCCAGATGATCGAGCTGTCGGCGCGTGAACTGGGCCTGCTCGAAGTGCTGCTGCAGCGCGTCGGCCGCCTGGTCAGCAAGGACCAGCTGGTCGAACGCCTGTGCGAATGGGGCGAGGAAGTCAGCAACAACGCCATCGAGGTCTACATTCACCGGCTGCGCAAGAAAATCGAAAAAGGCCCGGTGCGCATCGCCACCGTGCGCGGACTGGGCTATTGCCTCGAAAAAATCCCTGGCTGATGGTGCCCCCACGGTCGTTCGCTTCGCGTAACTCCCTGCCCCCCGAGGGGGCCACCCGCCTGCGGCCCGGCAAAGCCGGTTCCGCGGCTCGAACTGGCGAAGGCACTTGCGTCTCCACGCCCGCATCTGAATGTGCATTGCCACCTCCTAAAGAAAGAGTTCAAGGGGCGCAAACTTTGAAGCGATATCCAAGCCAGGGCCGCGGAACCGGCTTTGCCGGGCCGCAGGCGCAACGGCCCCCTCGGGGGGCAGCGAACCACGCGCAGCGGGGAGCGTGGGGGCGATATCACGGCTTTGCCGGGCCGCAGGCGCAACGGCCCCCTCGGGGGGCAGCGAACCACACGCAGTGGGGAGCGTGGGGGCCATTGCTTTGAGGCTTTTTCAGAGGGAGCGGCGCAGCCTGTTTGGCGAAATCCTCGACTGGATGCTCACGCCGCTGCTGCTGCTCTGGCCGATCAGCCTGGTGCTGACCTGGCTGGTGGCGCAGAACATTGCCGGCAAGCCCTTCGACCGGGCGCTCGAATACAACGTGCAGGCGCTGGCCAAGCTGCTGGTGGTCAAGAACAACCAGGTCCAGTTCAACCTGACCGCGCCGGCGCGCGAGATTTTGCGGGCCGACGACACCGACCTGATCTACTACCAGGTCATGGGCACGCACGGCGAATACCTGGGCGGCGAACACGCCATGCCCGCGCCGCCGGACGAGGAAAAGGCCGGTGACGGCGAGGTGCGGCTGCGCGAGGACGTGATTCTGGGCGAGGACGTTCGCGTGGCCTACACCTGGATCAGGGTGGAGCTGAAAGGCGCCACGGCGGTTACCCAGCCGGTGCTGGTGCAGGTGGCCGAGACGCTGGAAAAGCGCAAGACACTGGCCACCGAGATCGTCAAGGGCACGATGGTGCCGCAGTTCGTCACACTGCCGCTGGCGGTGCTGCTGGTGTGGCTGGCGCTGGTGCGCGGCATCAAGCCGCTGGCGCAGCTTGAAAAACGCATCCGTGCCCGCAAACCCGACGACATGAGCCCGCTCGACGAGACCGGCGTGCCCGAGGAAGTGGTGCCGCTGGTCGATTCGGTCAACGACCTGCTGAGCCGGCTCAAGGTGTCGCTGTCGACCCAGCGGCGCTTCCTGGCCGACGCCGCGCACCAGCTCAAGACGCCGCTGGCCGGGCTGCGCATGCAGGCCGACCTGGCGCAGCGCGAAACCGATGCCGAGCAGCTGAAGAGTTCGCTGCGGCACATCGGCCAGGCCAGCATCCGCGCCACCCACACCGTCAACCAGCTGCTGGCACTGGCGCGCGCCGAAACCGCCGGCCGGGCGCTGGCCAAGCAACGCGTGGACCTGGTGCAGATCGTTTCAAGCGTCATGGCCGATTCGGTGCCGCGCGCGCTGGACAAGCGCATCGACCTGGGCTATGAGGGCCCGGACGGCGGCGAGCCGGCCACGCACCTGCAAGGCAACCCGACGCTGCTCGGCGAGCTGGTGCGCAACCTGGTCGACAACGCCATCAACTACACGCCGGAGGGCGGCCATGTCACGGTGCGGCTGATGGTCGACCGCTTCAGCGGCATCCTGGTGCTGATCGTCGAGGACTCGGGGCCGGGCATTCCGGCGTCGGAACGCGAACTGGTGTTCCAGCCCTTCTACCGCGCGCTGGGAACCAACGTGGACGGCTCGGGCCTGGGCCTGGCCATCGTGCAGGAAATCGCGCAGCAGCATGGCGCGTCCATCACCGTCGAAGACGCCGACCTGACGGACCATCCGGACTCACCTGGCACCCGCGTGACGCTGCGGTTTGTCGGCTTGGTGTGAGTCAAGCCGGGCCAACGTCAAAAACATAGCAAAACGGACTCTTGCGCAAGCCCCGTAAGCACATACAGCTATTTTTTATATAGCAAATAATTTCGCTGGCACGCCCTGGCTGTATAGGCCGGCAGTTACGCCTTTCGGTGATTTGCGCACGCGCCGCCTCCTTTCGGCCGGGCGTGGCTGCGGGACAACATCGGGCCTTCGTCCTATACCCGCCGGGGGCTGTCAGGCGCAAACTTTCAGCCTGGCTTGCCCGGGTGCAAGCTGCTTCCGGACAGGCGGCGCCATCCTGCTGGCGCACCGGACCCACCGCAAGGAGTTCAGCATGGCGACACCCGCATCGGAAAACAGGCTTCATCCCGCCGTGGAGGCGCTCAAGGCATCGGGCGCGAGCAAGGTGAAAGTGGCGGTCAGCGACATCGACGGCGTGCTGCGCGGCAAGCTGCTGCACCGGGACAAGTTCCTCGGCGTGGCCGAGGCGTATCCGGACGGCGGCTTCGGATTTTGCGACGTGGTGCTGGGCTGGGACATGACAGACAGCTGCTACGACAACACCACTGGCGCCGGCGGGCAGCACGGCTTTCCCGATGCGCTGGCGCGGCTCGACCTGGACACCTTTCGCCAGGTGCCGTGGGACGACGGCATCCCTTTTTTCCTCGGCGAATTCGTCAATGCCGACGGCTCGGCCCACGCGCTCTGCCCGCGCCAGACGCTCAAGCGGGTGCTGAAACGGGCCGAGAAGATGGGTTTCAGCGTCATGGCCGGCATGGAATTCGAATGGTTCAATTTCCTGGAAACGCCGCAAAGCTGGGCCGCCAAGCAAGGCGTGAACCCTGAGCCGCTGACGCCCGGCATGTTTGGCTATTCGCTGCTGCGCATGATGCGCAACCGCGAGTATTTCAAGGCGCTGATGGACGACATGCCGGCCTTCGGCATCCCGATCGAGGGCCTGCACACCGAAACCGGCCCGGGCGTGCTGGAAGCGGCCCTGGGTTTCAGCGAGGCGCTGGCGCAGGCCGACCGGGCCATCCTGTTCAAGACCGGCGCCAAGGAAATCGGCATGCGCTTTGGCATCATGCCCAGCTTCATGGCCAAGCCGCATGCCAGGCTGCCGGGCTGCAGCGGCCACATCCACCAGAGCCTGTCGGACGGCAAAAGCAACCTGTTTTACGACGCCGGCAACCCGCGCAAGATGAGTGCGCTGTTTGAAAGCTATGTCGCCGGCCAGGTCGCCTGCATGATGGACTTCGGCCCGATGCTCTGGCCGACCATCAACAGCTACAAGCGGCTGGTCGATGGCTTCTGGGCGCCGGTCAAGCCGACCTGGGGGCTGGACAACCGCACCGCCAGCTTCCGGGTGATTGCCGGCAGCCCGAAGGCAACGCGGCTGGAAACCCGCTGCCCGGGCGCCGACGTGAACCCCTACCTGGCCATGGCGGCGGTGATTGCCGCCGGGCTCGACGGCGTGGAAAAAGGCCTGAAGCTCACCACGCCGCCCATCACCGGCAGCAACGCGGGCGCTGACGGCATCGCCCGCGCGCCGCGCACCTTGATCGAAACCACCCGCATCTTCCAGCAGTCAAGCATTGCCCGCGACTGGCTGGGCGACGGGTTTGTCGACCACTTCGCCGCCACGCGCGAATGGGAATGGCGCCAGTGGCTCGATGCGGTGACCGACTGGGAATTAAAACGCTATTTCGAGATCATCTAGCCCATGCCCATACGTTCCCTGCTGATGGCTGATGCGCCCGTGTACCGGGCGTTTCGCCTGCGCGGCCTGCGCGAGCATCCGGACGCCTTCACGTCCGGCTTCGACGAGGAAAGCCTGCGCCCGCTGCGGGACAGCGAACGGCGGCTGGCCGGCGCTGGAAGCGACAGGTTGTGGGGCGCCTTTGTCGATGGCGACATGGCCGGCATGGTCGGCCTGAGCCGTGAGACGCGCGCGCACAACCGCCACAAGGCCGCACTGGTCGGCCTGTACGTGGCCGATGAATTCACCGGCCGGGGCCTGGGCCGCGCGCTGGTGGACACGGTGGTGCAAAACGCCCGGGCCTGGGGCATAGAGCACCTGGTGCTGACCGTGACCGAGGGCAACCGGCCGGCTGGCAGGCTTTACGAAAGCGCCGGTTTTGCCTCGTTCGGCACCGAACCCGACGCCATCCGGGTGAACGGCGTGTCTTTTGGCAAGCAACACATGTTCCTCCAACTTTCCCCCTCATGAGCATCACCACCTTTTCCTTTCCCACGCCCATCCATTTCGGCGCCGGCGCGCGCCGCCAGGTGGCAGCGCACCTGCTGCAGGCCGGCTTCAGGCGCCCGCTGGTCGTCACCGACCGGGCGCTGGCCGCGCTGCCGGTGATGGCTGAATTTTTGACGCACCTGGACGGCCTGCAAGTGGAGGTGTTTGCCGGTGTGTTCGGCAACCCGACCCGGCGCCAGGTGATCGCCGGCAGCGCCGCCTACAACGCGCACCGGGCCGACTGCGTGATCGGCTTTGGCGGCGGCGCGGCGCTGGACGTGGCCAAGGTGGTCGGCCTGGGGGCCACCGGCGCCGGCGACATCCTGGACTACGCCTGGGACCATCCGCAGGCGCGGCCCATCGAAGGCGAGCTGCCCTACTTCGTCGCCCTGCCGACCACGGCGGGCACCGGCTCGGAAGTCGGCCGATCCAGCGTCATCAGCGAGGACGATACGCACCTCAAGCGTGTGGTGTTCAGCCCCCGGCTGCTGGCCCGGGCGGTGTTCGCCGACCCCGAACTGACGCTCGGCCTGCCGGCGCATGTCACTGCCGCCACCGGCATGGACGCGCTGACGCACAACATCGAAAGCTATCTGTCGCCCGCCTGGCATCCGCTGTGCGACGGCATTGCCCTCGAAGGCACGCGCCTTGCGGCGCGCGCGCTGCACACCGCGGTCAGCGAGCCCGGCAACCTGCCTGCGCGGAGCAGCATGATGATGGCCTCGATGATGGGCGCAATTGCCTTTCAAAAAGACCTGGGCGCGGTGCATTCCTGCGCGCATGCGCTGGGCGCCGTCTGCGACATGCACCACGGCCTGGCGAATGCGCTGATGATTGACACGGTGCTGGCCTGGAACCAGGAAGCGGCGCCGGCCAAGTTCGACGAACTCGCGCATGCTTGCCACCTTTCGGGCGGTGGCGACGCGCTGGTGCCGTGGCTGCGGCAGCTGAAAAGCAGCATCGGCCTGGGCGGCACCTTGTCGGGCCACGGCGTCAAGCCGGCGCAGCTTGCCCGGCTGGTCGAGATTGCCACGGCCGACATCTGCCACCAGACCAATCCCCGGCCGTGCAGCGCGGCCGACTTTGAACGCCTGTTCAACGCGGCCCTGTGAGCGCGGCCCGACACCCGGACCTGTGGCCGCGTTGCTGAATTCCAGAAAAACATTCTTTCCTTCTCCTCCTCTCAACCAAGAAAAAATCATGCCCGCCTCCAGCCGTTTGAAAATTGGTCTTTCCGCTTGTTTTTCCCATGCCGACCCGACGCGTTCGCTGTTCTCGGGAAAGACGCTGCAGTATGTCGAGCAGTCGATTGCCCACTGGCTGATGTCCTCGGGCTCGATGGTCGTGATGGTGCCCTGCCCGACCGGCAGCACGCAGCGCGGCGATGTGACCTACGCGCATTACGCCCAGTGGCTCGACGGCCTGGTGCTGCACGGCGGCGCCGACGTCTGGCCGGGCAGCTATGGCGAAACGCCGCTGGAAGACCGCTGGTCGGGCGACCGGGTGCGCGACGAGTACGACAAGTCGCTGGTCGCCGCCTTCGAGGCGCTGGGCAAGCCGGTGTTCGGCGTCTGCCGGGGCCTGCAGCTGCTCAACGTGGCGTTCGGCGGAACGCTGTACCAGGACATCACGACGCAGGTGCCGGACTCCTTCGTGCACCGCGACGCCGACACCTACGACCTGAACTTTCACAGCGTGGACATCGTGCCCGGCACGCGGCTGTCCAGCCTGTACCCCGGCGTCGAGCGGGTGCGCGTCAACAGCATCCACCACCAGGCCGTCAAGGACCTGTCGCCCGAGTTCGAGGCCGAGGCGTTCAGCGTGACCGACGGCATCGTCGAGGCGATACGCCGCAAGGACCCGTCCAAAAGCTATATTGCCGCGTTGCAGTGGCATCCCGAGTTCCACCAGGCCGGCTCGGACACGATCGACGACGGCGCGGTGCTGAAGGACTTCCTCGGCGCCGTGGCCGCCGCCAAAACCGCGCGCGCCGCCGCGCCATGAAGCGCCTCGCTGACGAACCGGTCCCATAAATTGCCTCAAAACTGGCCTGTGCGCCCGTTCCATCAGCGCCAACAGCTATTGATAAAGTAGCAAACAGGCGGGCAAGGCCCTGAGGGATGGCCTGATGAGCTCGCCGCTGCTTCGAATAGCGGGGTGGTGATTTTCAAATGGTGGGATTGCACGCGCAAGCATCCTGAAACAGCGGCATCGGCTTCATTGCCCTTGTCCAGCGCCCTGCGCTTTGTTCTTGTTCTTGTTCTTGTTCTTGTTCTTGTTCTTGTTCTTGTTCTTGGTGGAAGTCGACGCGGCAATCAAGGTGGCGTCCACGGCCGTGCCGGGTTTGAGCCGCAAGCCGCGCTGCGTCAATATTTCATTGACGCTGGCCTGATGCATTTCCCGCTTCGTTCTCGTCACTGCGCTTGATCTTTTGACTTGGGACGCACGGCCGGGCGGTTGTCCTCCTACTCGTGTTGCCGAAAGCGGCCTACGACGCGCGGCGGCGGCCATTGGAAAAGTGAGTGTCACCCCAGTTCGAACGAAAAGGCAAACCATGACCACAGCTGCGCCGCCCACCAGCTTCACAGGTGTTTTCCCTCTTTCAGCACTCTCCGATTCATCAGCACTGGCGAGTCGGCATCGGCGTTGGCGCTGCGCGCTTGCCCGGCCGCTGTTTGCAAGCCTCGCGATCAGCATGGCGCTGGTCGGGTGCGGCGGCGGTGGCGATGGCGGTCAGGCCAACAACGCGGTTGTTTCAGGAAATTCCTTCAGCGTCCTGGGGGCGGGAGCCACGGGCGCAGGGTCTTCCACGGGTTCGACAACAGCGCCTCCGACAACAATAGTGCCTCCAACCACAACCGCGACGGGGACCCAAACCCCGAACACGACAGCTGCCCAGCCCGGGAGGTCCGCAGCGAATCCGGCTGGCGGCAGCACCGGCGACCCGGTCACGACCACCGAACAGGTGAGTGTCGTCAGCCTCGACGCCGACGGGTTGAAAGGACAAACCCCCGCCACGGCGCGCCTCAAAAACGGCGGTTACGCGATGGCATGGGTCTCGGTGGGGCAAGGCCTTTGCACGCGGACCTACACGGCCAATGCCACACCGGCAGGAGCCCCCACGTGCCTGGCAACGGGCACCACGGCGTCGATTCAGAAGCCGGCCATCGCCGGACTCGTGGGCGGCGGATACGTGGTCGCGTTTGTGACCGAAGAACTCACCAGCAGCCTGAACCTGCAACGCTTCGATGACGCGGGAAAAACAATGGGACTGGGTCAGCTCGTCAGCAACGGCAGCCCGAACAAAGACACGGAGGCGACGGTGGCCGTGCTGGAATGCGGCGATTTCGTGGTGGGGTGGACCTCCACGCAAGGGCAGCCGTTCAATGTGTCTGACATCCATGCCCGGCGCTACCAGGCCGACGGCGTCGCTGTCAGCGCGGCGCAGCAGGTCAACACCTTTGTCGGCGGACCCACAACGGGTACGCGGCGATTCGGCTCGGCCGTAACCGCCCTGCGGGACGGTGGCTATGTGTTCGTCTGGACGTCGGAGGGGCAAACCACCAACGGATCCGAGCTGTACACGCAACGTTTCAATGCCGACGGCGTCCCGGTCGGCCTCGAAACGCTGGTCAGCACCCGTGTCGATTCGTTCGTTGGCAACACGTCTTCAATTGCCGGGCTTGCAGGCGGTGGCTATGTGATCACCTGGAATTTCAACAGCACCGTCATTGCCCAGCGGTTTACCGTGGGTGGCGCGCAGGCTGGCGCGGCGGCGGCGGCGGCGGTCGACCCGCTGGCGCCGGTGGATCCCACGGTGTTGTGCGACCGCGGCACCAAGAACCCTCCCGGACCCTGCCTTACGTTTCAAATCGGCGGCGTACCCGCTGCGCTGGACGACGGCGGCTATGTGATCGCGTACTTTTTCTCGGGTCCGCCCAAGGCCAACGAACAGGGCATTTACCTGCGGCGGTTCGCCGCCGATGGCGCGGCGACCGCGCCCAGCCAGCGCATCAGCAACACGTCAAACGCGGGACTGGCCACTGCAAGCCCTGCGGGAATGGGCGGGTTTGCCATTGCCTGGCAGGCGTTTGCGCCCGTCGCCACCTCGCAGCCGGTTGCGTCCCGACCCGGTGAGCTCCCCCCGGGGATCTACGCACGCGCCTTTGACTCGCGCGGCTTGTAGTGGCACGCTGCGGTGTTGAAGCGACGGTGACCCGGGTTGCGCAGGCAATCCTCAACACACACCCCACCCGCTGGCGTACTTGCTTGAGGTGGTCAGGAACAGGGTCGTCAAGTTCTTGCCCCCCCTGCAGGCGTCTCGCTGGCGAACGGAGCCCGTAAAATACACAAAAACTGGCTTTTGCGCCCGTCCCATAAGGACCAACAGTTATTAATAAAATAGCAAACAGGCGGAAATGGCCTTTAGCTCAAATGCCTGCCCACAATCCCGGCCAGCTCGAACATCGTCACCTGCGGCTTGCCGAACACCGGCAGCAGCTTGGCGTCGGCGTTGATGGCGCGCTTGTTGGCCGGGTCCTGCAGGTTTTCGGCCTTGATGTAGTCCCACAGCTTCTTGATGACCTGCGGGCGCGCCACCTGTTCGGTGCCGATCACGGCGGCCAGCGCGTCGCTGGGCTTGAGTCCGGCGCCCGGCGTGGTCTTGCGGGCGACCTTGGGCTTGTCGGTCTTGACGGCCACTTTTTTGGCCGCGACCTTCTTGGCAGCGGCTTTTTTCGCCGCCGGCACGCTTGACGCCTTGACCGCCACGGTCTTGCCAAACGGCGTCTTCACGGTGCCGCCAGGGGTACGGGCAGCCGCGCCCGGCTTGGGCGGGAACTTGGACGGGGCGAATTCAAAGTTCACCTTGCCGGCTTCCTTGTCCCAGGCCAGGTGTGCCTTGAAGGCGCGGCGCGTGCGCATCGAGACGAACTTGTCGAGCAGGTCGGTTTTGCCGGTGGTCAGCAGTTTCACCATCTGCTCGCGCTCGATAGGCTGCTGCAGGATCACCTGGCCAGTTTTGAAGTCGCAGCTCGGCGTCGGCTGGGCCAATGTGGACACCGACTTTTCGCAGACGTAGTTCTTGCCCAGTTCGTACACGGCGGCAGCGCACTTGGGGCACGCGCCCAAGGAGGCCTGGTCGCCAAAATCGATGATCTCGCCGCTGTCGTCCTTCTTGTCGTCGCCAAAATCAAATTCGAGTTTGTAGTTCTTGGTGTCCTCGTCGAACTTGATGACCATCTCGGCGGTGAAGGGCCAGCCGGCCTTGGAGCGGAAACCTTCCAGCGGGCCGATTTTTTTATCGCGCAGAAACTGCTCGACCTCTGCCAGTTCAAAGGTCCGGCCGGCCGGCGTCTTGCCAAAGCTGAAGCCGCAGCCTTCGCCTTGGCCGTCCGCACCAGTGCAGGCATAGCGTCGGTAGTTTTCGCGGATCAGGCCGCCGCAGTTCGGGCAGCGTGCCTGCAGGGTGGCGTAGTCGCCGGGAATGGAGTCGCGGCTGTAGCCCTTGGCCTTGGCGACCAGGCGCTCGGTCATGGTGGCAATCTCGGCCATGAAGGATTCGCGGCTCAGCTTGCCCTGCTCCATTTGCGCCAGCTTGTATTCCCACTCGCCGGTCAGCTCGGCCTTGGACAGTTCCTGCACATCCAGGCCGCGCAGCAGCGTCATCAGCTGAAAAGCCTTGGCGGTGGGAATCAGTTCGCGGCCTTCGCGCAGCATGTACTTTTCGGCGATCAGGCCTTCAATCGTCGCGGCGCGGGTGGCTGGCGTGCCCAGGCCTTTTTCCTGCATGGCCGCGCGCAGTTCTTCATCGTCAATCGTCTTGCCCGCGCCTTCCATCGCGCCCAGCAGCGTGGCTTCGCTGTAGCGGGCGGGCGGACGGGTTTTCAGGCCCTTCGCATCCACCGATTCGATGCCGACGCGCTCGCCGGGCTTGACCGGCACCAGGCTCTGGCCCTTGTCGCCTTCCTTGGCGTCCGCCACTTCGTCGGCCGCTTCCTTGCCGTAGATCGCCAGCCAGCCCGGCTTGACCAGCACCTTGCCCTCGGTCTTGAAGCTGTGGCTGTCAACGGCCCCCACGCTCCCCACTGCGTGTGGTTCGCTGCCCCCCGAGGGGGCCGTGCCTTGCTTGGGGCGGCCCGGCGCGGCGGCCACCGTGGAAATTCGCGTCGTCACCAGATACTCGGCGCTCGGGAAAAACACCGCCATGAAGCGGCGCACCACCAGGTCGTAGAGCTTTTGCTCGGCGTCGGACAGGCCGCTGGGCGCCTGCAGCGTCGGGATGATGGCGAAGTGGTCGCTGACCTTGGCATTGTCGAAAATGCGCTTGGTCGGCTTGACGTAGTTGCCCTTGAGGGCCGTGGCGGCGTGCGGCGCCAGGTGGCGCATGTCGCTGTGGGCCAGCATTTCAAAGGTCTGCTTGACCACCGGCACATAGTCCTCGGGCAGCGCGCGCGAGTCAGTTCGCGGATAGGTCAGCGCCTTGTGGCGCTCGTACAGGCTTTGCGCGATCGACAGCGTGGTCTTGGCCGAAAAGCCGAACTTGCCGTTGGCTTCGCGCTGCAGCGAGGTCAAGTCGAACAGCAGGCCGGCGGCCTGGGTGGTCGGCCTGGATTCCTCGGTCACGGTGGCCGTCTGGCCGCGCACGGCGTCGGCAATGGCTTTGGCTTCGCGTTCGGTCCAGAGCCGGTCGGCTTTCAGTTCGGCATCGGGTTCTGCGCCTTCGCCGTTCACGGCATTGGCCGCAGCGCGTTTCCATTTCGGATCAAACCATTTGCCCGGGTAGTCGCCGGCCTCGGCGCCAAAAACGGCATGGATTTCCCAGTAGTCACGGCTGACGAACTTGCGGATTTTTTCCTCGCGCTCGACCACCACCGACAGCGTCGGCGTCTGCACCCGGCCGACGGTGGTCAGAAAGAAACCGCCATCGCGCGAATTGAAGGCCGTCATGGCCCGCGTGCCGTTGATGCCAACCAGCCAGTCGGCCTCGGAGCGGCAGCGCGCCGCGTCCGCCAGCGGCAACATCTGCGCGTCGCTGCGCAGCGCGGCAAAACCGTCGCGGATGGCGGCGGGCGTCATCGACTGCAGCCACAGCCGCTTGACCGGGTGTTTGCTTTTGGCGTACTGCTGGATCAGCCGGAAGATCAGCTCGCCCTCGCGGCCCGCGTCGCAGGCATTGACCAGCGCGCCCACGTCTTTTCGCTTGGTCAGCTTGACGATGGCGTTGAGCCGCGTCTTGGTCTTGTCCATCGGTTTGAGGTCAAAGTACGGCGGGATCACCGGCAGGTTGGCAAAGCTCCACTTGCCGCGCTTCACGTCGAACTCTTCGGGCGCCTGGATTTCGACCAGGTGGCCGACGGCCGAGGTGACGACCCAGTCGTCGCTTTCAAAGTACTCGTCGTGCTTGTCGAACTTGCCCGCCGTGGGCGTGAGGGCACGCACGATGTCTTGCGCCACCGAAGGTTTTTCGGCAATTACCAGTGTTTTCATAAATACTTCTTCTGACTTTTCCATCTTCGGGGAACGCTGTCCCCGGTTTGCGCCAAAGCGGCTTTTTTAATTTCTGGCGTCAGAAAACGGCTGTCAGCCACGGGCCAAGGTCCGTCACTACAATACCGCTTTCCCGCGCATGTACACGCGCCGGTGCGCACGCACACACATGAATTAACCATACCAAAAAACCGCCGTGCCCAAAAAACAGGCCTCTGCTTACCCTGCAACCGCTGTGGCTGGCAGCAGTCGGCGCATCCAGACCCGCCGCTCGGGCGTCCATGGCAAGGGCGTGTTTGCCGTGCAGGACCTGGCCGAGGGCGAGACGCTGATCGAATACACCGGCGAGCTCATCAGCTGGCCCGAGGCGCTGCGCCGCCATCCGCACGACCCGGCGCAGCCGAACCACACGTTTTACTTCCACATCGACGACGGCCGCGTGATTGATGCCAAGGTCGGCGGCAACTCGTCGCGCTGGATCAACCACAGCTGCCAGCCGAACTGCGAGGCAGACGAAGCCGGCGGACGGGTGTTCATCAAGTCGCTGCGCAACATCCCGGCCGGCGAGGAGCTGTTCTACGACTACGGCCTGGTCATTGATGCCCGCTACACCCCAAAGCTGCTGGCCGACTACCCCTGCTGGTGCGGCGCCACCCACTGTCGGGGCACGCTGCTGGCGCCCAAGGCCCGAAAAAAAGCACGCAAAACCGCCGAAAGCTGACCCGCGCGGCCGGCCAGAATCTTTTTCCTTCCTTCACCTTTTCCAGCCGCCTGCCCATGACCTCGCCCTTGCATTCCCTGCCGCCGATCCGCTGGCCCGCCGAAGCCATCTGGGAAGCCGTGGCGCCAGAGTTGCCCGGCTTCACGGTCGAGGTGCTGCCCGAGATCGATTCGACCAACAGCGAGCTGATGCGCCGTTTCAAGGGCGCGCCCGGCCGCCCGCCGCAGCCCGAGCCGCTGCTGCTGGTGGCCGAGCAGCAAAGCGCCGGGCGCGGCCGACTGGGCCGAAGCTGGCAAAGCCGGCGCGGCGACAGCCTGATGTTCTCGCTCGGCCTGCCCCTGGCGCCGGCGGACTGGTCGGGCCTGTCGCTGGCGGTCGGCATCAGCGTCGCCGACAGCCTGGACCCGCTTGATGCCGGCCAGGCGCGCCATGCCGCCAGGCCGCGCATCGGCCTGAAATGGCCGAACGATTTGTGGCTGTCCACGCCGGAGGGCGAGCGCAAGCTGGGCGGCATCCTGGTCGAGACCGCCAGCGGGGACGGCCTGCGTTACCTGATCATTGGCGTGGGCATCAACATCCGGCCGGTGCCGCTGGCTGATTTGCCCCTCACTGGCGCAGCGCCAGTGCCGCCCGGCGGCCTGCAGACGCTTGATGCCGGCCTGGACGCGCCCGGGGCGCTGCTGCGCATCGTGCCGGCGCTGGTGCAGGCGGTGCAGGCCTTCGCGCAGTTCGGCTTCGAACCCTTCCAGGCGCGGTTTGCCGCGCGCGACGTGCTGGCCAATCGCGCCGTGCAGCTGACGGACGGCACGCAGGGCACGGCCTACGGCGTGGCCGACAACGGCGCGCTGCGCGTGCACACCGCGGGCGGCATGGTCGAAGTCACCAGCGCCGAAGTCAGCGTGCGTCCGGTCGCCCCGCCATCGGTCGGGGGCGCGCCGCCATGCTGAGGGCGATGGCCCTGGCGCTGCTGCTGGCCAATGCGCTGTACTTCGCCTGGGGCCAGGGTCTGCTGGCGGCCTATGGCCTGGCGCCTGCGCGGCAGTCCGAACCCGAACGGCTGGCGCAGCAGATCCGGCCCGAATCACTGCAGCTGGTCCTGCCCGCCGCCGCGCCGCCGCCCCTGCCCCCACTTGCGCCCAGCGCCGCCGTCCGCACCCCGCCTGCGCTTGGCGCTGGTGTGTCGTGCCTGCAGCTCGGCGTGTTCACCGAAGGGCAGGCGCGCACACTGCGGCCGCGCCTGAAGGCCAGCCTGCCCGAAGGCAGCTGGTCGTTTGAAAGCAGCGGCGATTCGGCCCGCTGGATTATCTACATGGGCAAGTACATCAGCCAGGCGGCGATGAACCGCAAACGCCAGATGCTCGCGCAGCTGGGACTGCCTTTCGAGCCGCCCCTAAGCCCGATGCTGAACCCCGGGTTGTCACTGGGCAGTTTTGCCTCCAGGGCCGAAGCCGAGGAGGCCCTGGCCCAGATGAACCAGCGCGGCCTGCGCAGTGCGAAAGTGGTGCTGGAACAGCCCGAGCTGCCCAGCCTGTGGCTCAGGCTGCCCACAGCCGATGCCGCCCTGCGGACGAAGCTTGACGCGCTCAAGCCGCAGCTGGCGGGCAAGGCGGTCCAGGCCTGCGACTAGGCGCCTGGGTTGCCCCAGCAAGTTGCTTCTTTATTGATAGCTGCATGCGCCCGTGGGTATTGCGCAAATGGCACTTTTACCTGAAAACACGATCGGGATGCCTGCGATGCCGGCTACAGCGCCTTCCAGAAACGCAGCGGCACGCAGGTCTGCAGCCGCGTGATGGCCTGGTCCATCAGCGCCGGATGCAGCGCATGCGCCAGCGTGCTGGCAACATCGAGCGTTGCGTCGGCGCCAAGTTCCATCAGGTGCGCAAAATCATGGCGAATGCGGGCCACCGGCACGACCGCGTCCTGGTTCCCATGCAGGAAATGCAGCGTGGTAAGCGCCGGCGCCCGGGCAGGCCAGGCGGCGTAGCAGCCGCCAAAGGACAGCACCCGGCCAGCGAGGCCATCGTGTGCGTCGCTCAGGGCCAGCGCCAGGCTGGCGCCGGCGCCAAGCCCGAGCAGCGCGGTGTCGGACTGCAGCACGTTGAAACGCTGCTGCTGCGCGCGCAGATAATCGGCCAGTGCCCCGACGGCCTGGGCCAGCGCTTCGGCGCTGACCGGTGCATCAACCGACGGCAGGCTCAAGCCTTCGGGAATCAGCACCGCCGCCTGGGCAAACGCATCGCCCAGCCGGTTGCCCAGTTCCAGCATGTCCAGCGCCGTGCCGCCGGCATCGTGCAGCAGCACGAACAGCGGCCGGGGGCTTTCAGCGCCGGACAGCAGTTCAATGGTTTCAACAGCGCAAGGATTCGTCGGCAAGGTGGTCATGAGGTCGGGACAGGAGTGGAACAACAGGCCTTGATTGTCAAAGCATCACGAGTTTGGCGCCCGCAGCGCGCCGCCGGTGTAGGCCGGATTCCCGGCTGCATGCGCGCAATGGCACGGGTTGCCGCACCGGCGGGGTCCATCGTTGCTAAGATCATTTCCCCGAAACGGGCTGACCGCGCAATCGGCACAGCCCCCTTTGCAAAGAACCTTTGTCCATGAAAATTGAAAAAAACACCGCCGTCACCCTGCGCTTCAAAGTCTCTGACGCCCAGGGCAAGCTGATCGAGGAAAACAAGGAGCCGATGGTGTACCTGCACGGCGGCTACGGCAACACCCTGCCCAAGATCGAGGAAGCGCTGGACGGCCGGGAAGCCGGCTACCAGACCACGCTGGCGCTTGCCGCCGAAGACGCCTTCGGCCTGCGCGACGAAGACCTGGTGCGCACCATCCCGCGCAGCCAGTTTCCACCCGGTGTGAAGGTCGGCGGCCAGCTCGAAGGCCAGGGCAGCGATGGCCGCAAGCAGGTCTTCAACGTCGCCAAGATCAAGGGTGACACGGTGATCCTGGACGCCAACCATCCGCTGGCCGGCAAGGCGCTGCGCTTCACGCTGAAAGTCACCGACGTGCGCCTGGCGTCCGACGATGAAATCGCCCACCAGCATGTCCACGGCGAGCACGGCCACCACCATTGAGCGCCGGGTGGGTGTCCCCGCTTCACGCGGCGAAAGCCCTTTGAAGCGGGGATGACGGCCCGCTGACCGCAGGCATTTTTCCCAGGCCCCAGGCTGACTTCGTGTGCCAGCAACATGAAGCCGTTCCCTTTTCGCTCAAATAAATGTATTATTAATGCATCTTTAAAACCGGTTCCCGAACCGCCTTTTCGATCGGAGTTTCCATGACCGCCTGCGCCTCCTCCACCCCTGTCGATGTCCGCAAGCTGGCACCGCATGACCGCTACCCGGTGGCATCTGCCGCCTTCCACCTGCTCGATGCCGGCGAAAGCATGGAACTGGTCCATGACCAGGACCTGAAGGCCGTGAAGCGCCAGTTCGAATCCCGCCTGCCCGGAAAATTTTCCTGGACCGGGGTGGAACAGGGTCCGGCCGTCTGGCGCGCAGCCATCACCCGGATGAAGTCCGGCCACGGCAACGGTGGCTGCTGCGGCGGCTGCGGTGGTGCCTGAGCGGCTTCACGCCCGGCAGAAAGAAATCCTGATGTCCCCATTCCTCCAGATCCAGCATCCGTGCGCCGCTCCGGCGGCGCCGCCGGGCTTCGCCCTCTGGCAGCTTGGCTTTCGGCCCTTCTATCTGCTGGCCAGCGTGTTTTCTGCCCTGTCCATCGGCCTGTGGGCACTGCAGTTTTCCGGCTGGCTGGGCACGCCTTACCTGGCGGGGCCGATGTGGCATGCGCATGAAATGCTGTTCGGCTTCACGCTGGCGGTCATTGTCGGTTTTCTGTTCACCGCCGGGCGCAACTGGTCCGGCCGACCGACGCCGACCGGCGCGGCGCTGATGGCGCTGGCCGCGCTCTGGGTGGCCGGGCGGGTGCTGGTGCTCACGCCCTACGGCTGGGCCGCTGCCGTGGTGAATGTCGCCTTTCCGCTGGCAGCCGCCATCGGGCTGGCGATTCCCTTCATCGCGGCGCGCAACAAGCGCAACTATTTCTTCGTCGCGTTGCTGCTGCTGATGGCACTGGCCGTGCTGGGCGTGCACCTGGCGCAACTGGGCGTGACACAGTTGCCCGGCTGGGTCGGCATCCAGGTCGCGCTCGACGTGGTGCTGTTCACCATGGCGGTGATGGGCGGGCGGGTGATTCCGATGTTCACCAACGCCATTGCCGGCGCCAGCGCCACCAAGCGGCCGTGGCTGGAAAAGGCCGCCCTGGGCTCCACCCTGGCGCTGCTGCTGGCCGACGTGCTGCAGCTCCACGGCGCGGCGCTGGTGGCGCTGGCTGGCCTGTGCGCCGCCGCGCACCTGGCCCGCTGGGCGCTGTGGCAGCCCTGGAAAACCTGGCGCACGCCGCTGGTCTGGGTGCTGCATGTCGCCTACTTCTGGATTCCGGTGCACCTGGCGCTGCGCGGACTGGGCGAGATGGGCCTGGTTTCGCCGTCGCTCGCCATCCATGCGCTGACGGTCGGCGCCATTGGCGGGCTGATCATCGGCATGATGACGCGCACCGCGCTGGGCCACACCGGACGGCGGCTCACGGCCAGCCGCGCCGACGTGGCGTGTTACCTGCTGGTGCTGGCGGCGGCGCTGGTCCGCGTGGCGGTTCCGCTTGTCGCGCCGGCGCAGATCGTCCATGCCGTGCTGGGTTCGGCGGCGCTGTGGTCGGCCGGCTTTGCACTCTACGCGGTGACGTACTGGCCGGTGCTGACGCGGGTGCGGGCCGACGGCAAGCCAGGCTGAACCTATCTCGCCATGCGCAGCGCCCGGCAGGCGGGGCGCAATTCACGCATTCATCGCATGCGCCCGACCGTCCTCCGGCAGCCTGCAATGCTCGGGCAGGCCCTGTGCACCACGACCTTGCACAAGGCCTGCCGATTTGGCGCATGCTACGCTGCGGCGGTGGAGCTCTTCTTTTGTCCACACAGCTGATCGATGGTGACCCCTGGAACGAAAGAATCTATGCCGCAAACGGGTAACCCTCACAACGCTGGCAGGCAACCGGGGACGCTGGAGAACCTCAACGATGTCCGGCAGCAGGAAACCCTGCTCAAGGCGGGCGCCCTGCAGGACGCGATTTTCAACAGCGCCAACTTTTCCAGCATCGCCACCGACGAAAAAGGCGTGATCCAGATTTTCAACGTCGGCGCCGAGCGCTTGCTCGGGTATGCGGCGGGCGATGTCGTCAACCAGGTCACGCCCGCCGACATTTCGGACTCGAAAGAACTGGTGGCCCGGGCCGTCACCTTGAGCCTAGAGTTCGATACCCCGATCACGCCCGGCTTTGAAGCGCTGGTCTTCAAGGCCTCGCGCGGCATCGAGGACATCTACGAGCTGACCTACATCCGCAAGGACGGCAGCCGCTTTCCGGCAGTTGTCTCGGTCACGGCGCTGCGCGATGCGCACGAAGCCATCATCGGCTACCTGCTGATCGGCACCGACAACACGGCGCGCAAGGAGGTCGAGGCGGCACAGGTGGCGCTCGACCAGCGAACCACCGAACTGCTGCGCACCGAACACGCGCTGCGGCAATCGCAAAAGCTCGAAGCGCTGGGCCAGCTCACCGGCGGCGTGGCGCATGACTTCAACAACCTGCTGGCGGTGATCAGCTCCTCGGTCGAGTTGCTGCGCAGTGACAAGCTCCCGGTGGAGCGGCGTGGCCAGTACCTGGACCGGATTTTCGACACGGTCGGGCGCGCGGCCAAGCTCACCAGCCAGCTGCTGGCGTTTGCCCGGCAACAGCCCTTGAGCCCTGAAGTCTTCAATGTGGACCAGCATGTGCAGGGCGTGATTGATCTGGTGCGCCCGCTGATGGGTGCGCAGGTGCAGATTCACCTGGAGCCGTGTGGCGGAGACAACAGCTGCTTCGCCGAGGCGGACATCAACCAGTTCGAAACGGCGCTGGTGAACCTGGCCGTCAACGCGCGCGACGCCATGAACGGCCACGGCCGGCTCACCATCAAGGTGCAAAAGGTCGATCACGTGCCGGCCGGTTCTGGCCGTGACCTGCGGCCAGGCGATTTCGTGGCCATTTCAGTCACCGACACAGGCTGCGGCATTGCAGCCGACAACCTGGAAGCGATTTTCGAGCTCTTCTACACCACCAAGGAAGTGGGCAAGGGCACCGGCCTGGGCCTGAGCCAGGTGTTTGGCTTTGCCCGGCAGTCCGGCGGCGAGGTCAAGGTCAGGAGCGAGGTGGACATCGGTTCGGTCTTTACCCTTTTTCTGGCACGCGCCGAGCATGCCGATACACCCGAAGCCGTGGCGGCCGCTGCCGAAACCAGCGCCGAGGCGCGCAGCATCCGCGTGCTGGTGGTCGAGGACAACGAAATACTGGCGCAGATGACCTGCGAGATTCTCAACATCCTGGACTACCAGACGACCTGGGCGGCCAATGCCACAGCCGCGCTGAATTTGCTGACCGGGGACGCAAGCCGTTTTGACCTGGTGTTTTCCGACGTGATCATGCCGGGCATGAGCGGGATTGAATTCGGCGAGCTGGTGCGCAAGCGCTACCCGGGCCTGCCGGTGGTGCTGGCCAGCGGCTACAACGAGGTCATGGCCGAGCGCGGCAGGCACGGCTTTGAACTGATTCAAAAACCTTATGTCTCCGAGACGCTGGTGCGTGTCTTTCGCAAGACGATGGCCGAGCACCTGGCGGCTGGCCGCCTGGCGCCCTGAACCGCGGGGCCTGCAGTGTTGCCAGGGGATCCGTCAGCGACTTGAATGCCCGCCTGTCCCGTGAACGGCGGGGCAGCACTCTTTTTTTAATAGCTGCCTGCGCCCGTCCTGCAAGCGCCGGCGGCTGTTTTGGTGTCAAACCAGGCACGCCACGGTGTTTTCCTGCCGCGCGGGCCAGCCCCTGGCCGGCAGGTGCGGCACAGCACCATCGCCAGCCGGTGTACCCTCAACGTCCACCAACGCCATGAATTCCATCCCGTTACAGACCCGCGCCGTCGCCGTCGCCGTCGCCGAACCGCCCGCAGCACCGCCCCTGCGCCCGCTCTGGGCCATGCTGTTCGCCCTGACCACCGCTTTTGCGCTGAGCCAGGCCTACCGCACCGTCGCCGCCCTGATGGCCGCGCCGCTGCAGGCCGACTTTCACCTGGGCGCGCAGGCGCTGGGGCTGTTTGCCGGCGCCTTTCACTTTGCCTTTGGCGCGATGCAGCTGTTCATGGGCATCGGCATCGACCTGCAGGGCGTGCGGCGCACCGTGCTGACGGCGTTTCCGGTGGCGATTGCCGGCTCGGCCGTGTCGGCGCTGGCCACGTCGTATCCGATGCTGGTCGCCGGCCAGGTGCTGATCGGCGTGGGCTGCGCACCGGCTTTCCTGGTGTGCACCGTGTTCATTGCGCGGCATTTTCCGGCCGGGCGGTTCGCGGCGATTTCCGGGCTCACGCTGGGCCTGGGCGGCATCGGCATGCTGCTGACCGGCACGCCGCTGGCCTGGCTGATCGAGGCCACCTCGTGGCGCATGGGATTCTGGGTGCTGGGCGCTGTCGCCGTCCTCGCCTGGGGCCTGATTTACGCGCTGGTGCATGAGCCGCCCCTGCCCGCCGCCATGGCGCAGGCCCGGGGGGCGCCAGCGCGGGAAACGCTGGTCCAGGCGATTGGCAGGTTCGGCGCGCTGTTCTTGCTGCCGCACACGCTGGGCATCGTGCTGCTGGCGGCCGTGGGCTATGCGTCCTTCATCTCGCTGCGCGGCCTGTGGCTGGGGCCGATGCTGATGCAGCGCCACGGCTTTTCGCTGGTGCAGGCGGGCAACGTGGCGCTGGTGATGTCGCTGGCCTCGCTGCTCGGCCCGCCGCTGTTTGGCCGCTTTGACCCCGGTCCGAAGCACCGGCGCCGCTGGATTGTCGGCTTCACGCTGCTGCTGGCCGGCCTGTTTGCGACGTTTGCGATGGGGCACAGCACGCTGGTGGACGTGGGCGGCCCCATCGTCATCGGACTGCTGTCGGGCTACATGGTGCTGCAGTATGCCGACGTGCGCGCCGCCTACCCGCCTGAACTCACCGGCCGCGCCATGGCGGTGTTCACCATGGCGATGTTCCTGGGCGTGGCCGGCATGCAGTGGCTGACCGGCATCGTCGCGTCCGTGGCCGCGGCCCGTGGCATCGAGCCCTTCACCGCCGTGCTGGCGAGCATTGCCGCGCTGCTGGCCGCCGGCGCGCTGGCATTCACGCTGTTGCCGGGGCCGGTGCGCCGCGCCACGGCCTGAACCTCGTTGCTACTATTTTTATAGCTTCATTCGTTGATTGGACATGCGCAAACGGCCTGTTTGATTGAAAAATCATGCCGATTCAACCGATGACTGGAACGCATTATTTTTTTCTCACCGGTCATTGCGGACGGGGTGTCCAGCCTCACCTCGGCCGGTACATTTTGAACAACTGCTCGGGGCCGACGCTGAAATAGTCGCCTGGCCCGCCGCCGCGCAGGATGTGCTCCGCGCCGGCCGTGTCGTACACACCGTCCTTGAGCAGGCGCTGGGCAATGTGCACCGCCACGACCTCGCCCAGCACCAGCCAGGTCGGCACTTTCTCGCCATCGGCGCCCTGGAGCTGGACGATCTGGGTGGTGCGGCATTCGAACGACACCGGGCTTTCCTGCACGCGCGGCACTGAAATCACCTGCGACGGCACCGGCGTCAGGCCCGCCAGCTCGAACTCGCTGACCTCGGGCGGCACGGCGGCGCAACTCTGGTTCATCGCCTCGGCCAGCGGGCGCGTCGCCAGGTTCCAGGCAAATTCGCCGGTCTGCTCGATGTTGCGCAGCGTGTCCTTGTAGCCCACGCTGGCAAAGCCGACGATGGGCGGCGTGTAGTTGAAGGCGTTGAAAAAGCTGTAGGGCGCCAGGTTCAGGCTGCCTGCCGGGCTGCGCGACGAAATCCAGCCGATGGGGCGCGGCCCGACGATGGCGTTGAACGGGTCATGCGGCAGGCGGTGGCCGCTGCGCGGTTCGTAGAAGTGAATGGTGTCAGGCAAGGAGGGGCTCCGCAGTGGGTGTAAGCGCAGGTGCTGGCGCAGGACGCACCTTACAACAGCTCGGCCTGCCCGTCTGTCGCCTCTGTGGCGACCTGCCTAGCGGCGGTTCGGAATGTCGGGCCGGGGGTCGATGCGGTCTGAAAGGCCGTCGCCGTCCCGGTCCCGGCTGCGGCTGCGTTCCACGCGGTTCGGCGCGCTGCTGTGGTTCGGGTGGCGGTCAAGGCGGTTGCGTATGCCGTCGCCATCGCGGTCGCGGTCAAAGCGGTTCGGAATGCCGTCGCCGTCCCGGTCGCCCTGGCCACGGCCCGGTCGCGGCCCATGCACGAGCGGCCGCTCCGGGCGCGGCCCCGGCACGACGACCACCGGCGGCGGCAAAGGACGGTAGTAGCCCTGCGGGTAGGCATTCCCGAAACCGTCGGAGCGGTACACCGTGCCGCCGCCGCCGCCGCCGTAGATATACACCGGCTGCCGGATCACCTGGGGAGCCGGCACGTCGTAGCCATAGGTCTCATAGCCCGGCGACGGGTACACAGCGCAGCCGCTTAATCCGGCGACCGCGCACAGCACTAAAAATGTTTTCATGAAAGCTCTCCCGTCCCACGCCTGCCAAAACCGGCAGGCCGGTGCATTGTGATGGGGCGAGGTGTCGCACCGGTGTGATCCTGTCAACAAAACACATGTGGCTGTTACCAGATGTAGCCTGTCGCAGGAACTGATTTACTATACTTTCAATAGCTACATATGCCCACCAGTCTTGCGCAAATGGCCAATTATTTAAAAAAATCAAGCACCGATGCCGCTGTCATGCCCTGCCCAGCGGAACTGACGCTAGCGCACAGCGTCTGACCCTGCACCCCTGCTGCGCAAGACGCAGGCAGGCGTCGCGGCGCATCCGGCCGCATGACCCCCCCCAACCCAAGGAAACGGATGAACCGCAGACGCATGCTGACACTCCCCGCCTGGCTGCTGGCGAGCGGCACGGCGGGCCCAGGCTTTTCCGCCGCGCACGCTGCCGGCCCGCCTGGCTACACCGTCTCCACCGGCCAGCTGGAGCAGGCGGTTGCCCAGCGGTTTCCGCTGCGTTACCCGGTCGGCGGATTGCTGGACCTGAAGCTGCTGGCGCCACGCCTGCGCCTGCTGCCCGAGCTGAACCGGCTGGGCACCGAGATGCTGGTCGAAGCCGCCGGCCCGGCGCTGGGCCGCAGCTACAGCGGCACCTTCGAGCTGGATTTTGCGCTGCGCTATGAGGCGCGCGACCGGACCGTCCGGGCGCACCGGTTGCGCGTCCATGCACTGCGCTTTCCCGACCTGCCGCCGGGGCCGTCGGCGCTGCTGGACGCCTACGGCCCCGCGCTGGCCGAGCAGGCGTTGGGCGAAGTCGTCCTGCACACCCTGCGCCCGCAGGACCTTGCGCTGCCCGATGCCATGGGACTGCAGCCCGGCAGCATCACCGTCACGCCCAGGGGACTGGCGGTCAGTTTTGTTCCCGCACCGCCACGCTGAAGCGACCTGCAGCGCTGCGCCGGTCCGCTTGCAATTTGGAAACGCCCGCCCGCCGGCCAGCGCTGATACTCGCCCCGTTGAGAATGAAGGACTGCATGGCGACCCAGATGTATGTCAACCTGCCCGTCAAGGACCTGGACCGGTCGGTCAATTTTTTCACCGCCTCGGCTTTGGCTTCAACCCGCAGTTCACCGACAGCAACGCCACCTGCATGGTGATTGGTCCCGACAGCTTCGTGATGCTGCTGGTCGAAAACTTTTTCAGGCCCTTCACGACCAAGAAGATTTGCGATGCCCGCCGGCACACCGAGGTGCTGATCTGCCTGGCCTGCGACCGCCGGGAACAGGTCACCGACAGGGTGGACCAGGCCATCGCGGCAGGCGCCACCACGCCCAACCCGCCGCAAGACCACGGCTTCATGTACCCGCATGGTTTTCAGGATTTGGACGGCCACCTGTGGGAACTCATGTACATGGATGCCCGCGCCATGCCACCGCCCGGTCCCGGCCTTTCCTGAACGCAAAAAAAAGATCTGGATGCAAGTCCAGGCCACCGGCCGCAAACCCCGCGGCAGGGGCCGGCGCGCATGCCGGGTTGCACGGCGTCAGTTGCCGCCAATGGGAAGGCCCCTGGCGGCCATGCCTTCCGGCGCACACGGCCCCAGCGGGTCCTCTGCCAGCGGCAGCGGCACGGCCAGCGGGCGGACCGCGCAGGCGCAGTTGAAAATGGCGCCACAAGGCGTCGTCGCCGTGCCGGTCCCGAAGCCAGCCTGACAGCACGCCTCCAACCGCAGTCAGCGCCAGGGCGTGAATCAAAAAAAACGGACTGTTTTTGCAACAAGGCATGACGCCAGGCACGGTTTTATGGCAAATAATGCGGTGCTAGCAGATTTTGATTCTTTTCAGGCAAGGGCACGCACATGGACTTCCCAACTTTTACCGTCTTGACCACTGTCGCCGGACTTGTCGCAGGCTTTGTGCTGTGCTGGCTGCTCATGCGCGGCGGCAGGGCCGCCCCGGCACCTCAGGGCTGGCCAGAGGTGCAAGGAGAACTGGCGCAGGCCAGGGGCCGTATCCGCCAGCTTGAAGACGAACGCCAGCTGGCCATCAAGAACTACGAAGACCTCAAGCACGAGACCGCCCGGGCACGCGGCGTGACCAACGCCGTCAAGAAGGACAGCGCGCCACCGGCCGAACACGCCGCCCAGGTCGCCGCCCTGCAGGCGCAACTGGCCGCGCTGCAGGCGCAGGAACAGGCCACGCACGCCGACATTGTCAAGGTCAGGGCAGACGCCCTGGCCGAACAGGCCCAGGCCAGGGACTATTTCCGCTCGATGGAAAAAAACCAGCAAGTCGCCGCCGCCAGCGCCCAGGTGCTCAAGCTTGATGCCGACCGGCTGCGCCAAGCGCTGGACCTGGCCCAGAAAGAGCAGGCCCGCGCCGCCCAGCAGGCCGCCCAGGTGCCTGCGCTGCAAGCCCGGCTGGCCGCGCTGCAGCACCACGACCAAGACCAGTCCAACCAGCAAGCGGCCCTGCGCGGCGCGCAAGGCCAGGCGGCCGAAAGCGCTGAAGCCCTGAAGCGCGCCCAGGCCCGCATGCTGGCGCTGGAGCAGGAAAACGCCACCCTCAGGCGCAATGCCGCCGCCATACCGGCGCCGGCGCAGGCAGTGCGTCCGGCGGCGGCGCCACCAGTGCAGGCCACGCAATTGCCGGTGCTGGAGGAGCAGGTTCTGGCGCTGCAAAACCTGGAAAAAGCCATCAAGAAAGAGTTTCAGCTGCTGTCCGAACTCCAGCGCAACGTGACGCTGACGTCTGCCACCCGCCACGAGTTCAACGACAGCCCCGAGTCACGCACCGGCAACGCGGCAGCCGCCTGATGGTGTGCTGCCGCCAAGGCCCGGCGGTTACGGGCCTTGGCGCACCAGCCGCACTACACCCGGGGAGTTGCGCTCCCCTTCGCCGGCACTGCCTTCAGTGAACGACACATACATGAAGTAGCCCCGCCCGACGGTGCTGGACGACCAGAAACGCGCAGCCGGCGTTGCCGGAAAGGCCCCCCGATCAATCGCCGCCCTGCCCTCCCCGGCCTCGCGCACCGCCACGATGCTCGAAAGTTCGTTCAGTGTGGGAAGACGCCATGGCTTGCCGGGAGTGGCCGCCGCCTTGGCACGCGCCTGGGCGCCGAAAAAATTGGAAAACACGGCCGTTTTGATGCAGGTATTGCCCTTCCAGTCCATGCCTTCGGCGCAGCGCCGCCACACCAGGCCGGTCTTGCTGTCGGAGATTTCCTGGCCGTCCGGCGACGGCGTGTAGCGCGGTGCAGCCATCGCTGGCGCCAGCACAAGGCCACCCAAAAAAAGGGACAGGCCAGAGATTTTGACCGCCAAGGCACTGGATTGCATAAACTGTGTACTTTCTAGACCGCCGATTAACCAACGGCGTGTTTCTAAATGCTACTTGTATTTTTTGAACCGCGCACTTAGGGAAGCTACTGAAGCGGCCGGTGCCTGCCAGCAAAACAGCGCCAGTTTTCGTGCATGACAATCGTCACAAAATGTTAATAAATGTGACTTTTTGATGGCAACCCTTATTCCTGCAATCGGCACCTGCGTGCCGCGCATGACCCCCGGCGAGCGCCGGCTGGCCGAGCGGCTGGAACAAAAACTCGACGACGACTATTTGCTCTGGTACGACGTGCCGGTTGGCCCCAAGCAGTCGCACCCCGACTTTGTCGTGCTGCACCCCCGGCGCGGCCTGTTGATTCTGGAAACCAAGGACTGGCGCCTGGAGACGGTCCAGCAAGCCACCCGGCAAGCCTGGGACCTGCTGGTCGATGGCCGCGTCAAGGTGGTGATGAGCCCGCTGGCGCAGGCGCGGTTTTGCGCCATTCAGGTCGTCAACGCGCTGGAACGCGACCCGCAACTGGTGCAGACGGGCGGCCCGCACCAGGGCAAACTGGCGTTTCCGTGGGGCCACGGCGTGGTCTTCACCCGCATCACGCGCAGGCAGTTCGACGCCGCCGGGCTGGGCGAGGCGATTGAGCCGCATTACGTGATTTGCCAGGACGAAATGCTGGAAAGCGCCGAGCCCGAGGAATTTCAGCAGCGGCTCTGGAACATGATTCCGCACGCCTTTGGCCGGGGCGTGATGACATTGCCGCAACTCGACCGGGTGCGCTGGAACATGTTTCCGCAGGTGCGCGTGCAGACGCAGGGCCCGCTGTTTGACGACCACGACCCGGACGCAGACTTCCCCGACATGCTGCGCGTGATGGACCTGCAGCAGGAGCAGCTCGCCCGCAGCCTGGGCGACGGCCACCGGGTGATTCACGGCGTGGCCGGTTCCGGCAAAACCATGATCCTGGGCTACCGCGCCGAATACCTGGCGAAGGCCCACACGCCCGCGTCCAAACCCATCCTGATTCTTTGCTACAACGAGCCGCTGGCCGTCAAGCTGGCGAGCGTGATGGAAGCCAAGGGCTTATCTGACCGGGTGCAGGCGCGGCATTTTCACAAGTGGTGCCGCGACCAGCTGGTGGCGTTTGGGCAGGATTTGCCCGCGCACCACCTGCCCGTGGGCCAGAAGATGGACGAGATGGTGCTGCGCGTCATTCACGGCGTGGACCGCGCGCAAATCCCGTCAGGCCAGTACCAGGCCGTGCTGATCGACGAAGGCCACGACTTCGCGCCCGAATGGCTCAAGCTGGTCACGCAGATGGTGGACCCGGCCACCAACAGTTTGCTGCTGCTGTATGACGACGCGCAAAACATCTACGAACGGGCGCGCGCCAAGAATTTCAGCTTCAAGAGCGTGGGCGTGCAAGCGCAGGGCCGCACCACGGTCTTGAAAATCAACTACCGCAACACCCGCCAGATTCTGCAAACCGCCAGCCTGATTGCCGCCGACCTGCTGACCGCCGACGACCAGGACGACGACGGCATTCCGCTGCTCAAACCCATCAGCTGCGGCCGCGACGGGCAGGCACCGCTCATCATCCGCCTGCCCAGCCTGCGCGACGAGGCCTTCAAGATTGCCGAGTTGCTGAGCGCAGCGCACCAGGAAGGCCATGCGTGGGGCGACATGGCCGTGATTTGCCGCGACTAAGCCACGATAGATGTGTGCGCCAACGCGCTGCACTACCGCAAGCTGCCGCACCAGGTGCGCAGACGCTCAGGCGACTTCAACCCCAGCCGCGACACCATCACCGTGCTGACCATGCACGTCTGCAAAGGGCTGGAGTTCCCGGTGGTCGCCCTGCCCGGCATCGGCCACATGCCCGCTGCGGGAGAGGACGAGCAGGAGGAGGCGCGGTTGTTTTATGTGGCGGCGACGCGGGCTACGCAGCGGCTGGTGATTACGCCTAGTGTCGCGTCATGAGAAATTTGACGTGGACAATGGGGAATGGAACATTACAAAGTCACCTTGTCAGAGCAGGAAAGAGCCGAGTTGCAGGGCATCGCAGGCAAAGGCACGCACGCAGCATCCAAAGTCATCAATGCCTTGATACTGCTCAACTGCGACC
>NZ_JADOVE010000013.1:0-129017 GCF_015752225.1 Polaromonas sp. CG_9.11 | reverse complement strand
ATGCCTGGGATTTCGCACTCCTCACGAGGTGTTTCATGCCATCGAGATGAAACCCCTTACATTAGCTTTTGGTGCATTTTGTAATTGAATCTGCGCATCAAAAACGGCTTTCGCGCTTGATGGTGTTGACTTTATAGCTATGTTTTCAATAGCTTCAAGCAAACCATGCCTGGTCAGCTGCTCAGGCACGACTTCATGAACGTCTTGCGTTCGTCGCCGGTTTTTCCCTTGGCGTCGGCATTGCAGGTTTTCATCTTGCTTTGCTGGGTGCTTCCCTGTGCTGCCGGCTTGGCACTCAGGCACTCCTTCATGAAGGCTTTTCGCTCATCGCCCTTCTTGCCGGTGGCGTCCTTGTTGCAGGTCGCCATCTTGCTTTGCTGGGCGGTCTTGGCCGGCGGTTCCACCGTCGCGGCGGCAGGCGATACCGGGGCCACCTTGGCCGTCGCAGGCGCGGCCGATGCGGCTTTAGCCGGTGCGGCCGGCGCGCTCTGGGCTCGGGCTCCGGCAGACAGGCCCATCGTCAGGGCAAAGGCAATGGCGATCAAAGACAGCGGTTTGTTCATGGTGGCTCCAGTCAAGGGTTATGGGCATGATTTCCGGCCGGAAATCATGCCCATAACGCGGCTCGGGCCGAATTCGATGACCGGGTTTTTGCCGGACGGCGC
Source organism: Polaromonas sp. CG_9.11 (assembly GCF_015752225.1). Lineage (NCBI taxonomy): Bacteria > Pseudomonadati > Pseudomonadota > Betaproteobacteria > Burkholderiales > Comamonadaceae > Polaromonas > Polaromonas sp. CG_9.11. The sequence goes on along the minus strand of NZ_JADOVE010000013.1, from coordinate 128,352 downwards.
GCCAATCCGGGCGGGACTGTCTTCACCGTAAAATCCGATGATGCTTTCGATTAAAAAAGACCTGCTCTCCGACCTCGCTTTCGCGCTGGAAACCCTGTCTCCCGGCGCTGGCGACAAGGCCGCCTTCGAGTCCCCCAAGGTCGCCGCGCATGGCGACTTCGCCTGCACCGCTGCCATGCAGCTGGCCAAGCCGCTCAAACAAAACCCGCGCCAGATGGCCGAAGCCCTGCGCGCCAAGCTGCTGTCTTCGCCGCATTTTGAACGCTGGGTCGAGGCGGTTGAAATCGCCGGGCCCGGCTTCATCAACATCCGGCTCAAGCCCGCCGCCAAGCAGGCAACCGTTCGCGAGGTGCTTGCCGCCGGCAGCGGCTATGGCACCCAGCCGCTGGCGCACGACCGCAAGATGATCGTCGAGTTCGTCTCGGCCAACCCGACCGGCCCGCTGCATGTCGGCCATGGCCGCCAGGCGGCGCTGGGCGATGCGATCTGCAACCTCTACGCCACGCAGGGCGCCGATGTCTGGCGCGAGTTCTACTACAACGATGCCGGCGTGCAGATCCACACGCTGGCCACCAGCACCCAGGCGCGCGCCAGAGGGCGCAAGCCCGGCGATGCGAGCTGGCCCGAACCGGCCTACAACGGCGACTACATCGACGACATCGCCCGCGACTTCCTGGCCAAAAAGACCGTCAGGTCGGACGACCGCGAATTCACCGCCTCGGGCGACGTGGACGACCTGGATGCCATCCGCCAGTTCGCCGTGGCTTATCTGCGCCACGAGCAGGACCTGGACCTGAAGGCTTTTTCAGTCAAGTTCGACAACTATTACCTCGAATCGAGCCTGTACAGCTCGGGCCGGGTCGACAGCGCGGTTCAGTGCCTGAAGGACGCCGGCAAGACCTACGAGCAGGACGGCGCGCTCTGGCTCAGGTCCACCGACTACGGCGACGACAAGGACCGGGTCATGAAAAAGACCGACGGCACGTTCACCTACTTTGTGCCCGACGTGGCCTACCATTTGGCCAAATGGGAACGCGGCTATGGCAAGGCGGTCAACATCCAGGGCATGGACCACCACGGCACCATTGCCCGGGTGCGCGCCGGCCTGCAGGCGGCCAACGCCGACATTCCGCTCGGCTACCCCGACTATGTGCTGCACACCATGGTGCGCGTCGTGCGCAACGGCGAGGAGGTCAAGATCTCCAAGCGCGCCGGCAGCTACGTCACGCTGCGCGACCTGATCGAGTGGACCAGCGCGGACGCGGTTCGCTTTTTCCTGCTCAGCCGCAAGCCCGACACCGAATACATCTTCGACATTGACCTGGCGCTGGCCAAGAACAATGAAAACCCGGTGTACTACGTGCAGTACGCGCATGCGCGCATCTGCTCGGTCCTCACGGCCTGGGGCGGTGACGAAGCCAGCCTGGCACAGGTCGACCTGTCGCCGCTGGCCAGCCCGCAGGCACAAGCGCTGATGCTGCTGCTGACAAAATACACCGACATGCTCAGCCATGCAGCCGCCGGTTTTGCGCCGCACGATGTGGCTTTTTACCTGCGCGAACTGGCCGCCTGCTACCACAGCTACTATGATGCCGAGCGCATCCTGGTCGACGACGAAGTCGTCAAACTGGCGCGCCTGGCGCTGGTCGCGGCCACCGCGCAGGTGTTGCACAATGGCCTCGCGGTGCTGGGCGTCAGTGCCCCGCGCAAGATGTAATCGGCTTGAAAAATTCACCCTTCAAAAGGCATCCAGGTCATATGCAAGTTACGGTCAAGTCGTGGGAATACGGTATGAAAAAGCAACGCGGTGGAACCCTGCTGGGTCTGGTGATTGGCGCGCTGGTCGGCCTGGGCATTGCGCTGACAGTGGCGGTGTACGTCACCAAGGTGCCGGTGCCTTTCATGAACAAGAGCCCGTCCTACAACCCCGACAGCGATGCCGCCGAAGCCCGCAAGAACAAGGACTGGAATCCGAACGCGCCGCTGGCCGGAAAGAACCCCGCCCGCGCCGCGCCGTCGGCATCGGGTGAGCTGATCCCGCCGCCCGAGCCGCCCAGCGCCAGCAGCGTGCCGGACCCGGTGCTGGCGCCCGAAGATCCCAAAAAACCCGAACGCGTTGTGAAACCGCCGAAAACCGCCACGGCACCAGCCTCGTCCACCACGCCTGCCACCCCTGCGGCGGCATCGGCCCCGTCCCCGACGGCGGCGGCCAAACCAGCCAAGCCGCCTTCGGCCGATCCGCTGGGCGACCTGGCCAAGGCCCGGTCCGAAAGCCCGGCGTTCAGTTCGGGGGCTTCGGACCCGTTCAACTACTTCATCCAGGCCGGCGCCTACCGTACGCCTGAAGACGCCGAACAGCAGCGCGCCCGGCTGCTGCTGCTGGGCATGCAGGCCAAGGTCACCGAGCGTGAGCAGGCCGGTCGCACCGTGTACCGGGTGCGCGTCGGTCCGTTCGATAAAAAAGACGATGCCGACCGCATCAAGGAACGACTGGACAACAGCTCGATCGAAACGGCACTGGTCCGGGTGCAGCGCTGAGTCCTAAATCCGGGGCCGGCTGAACTTTTTGGGCCTGCCGTATCCAACAGCTGTCGATATTGACTCCAGGAGAAAAAATCAATGCAACGTCGCATATTTTCAATTTCAGCCGTCACGCTGGCTGCAGCTACGGGCATTTCCGCACTGCCCACGCTGGCGCAAGCCCAGGCCAGGGCCTTTCAAAGCGGCTCGGACTACCTCACGCTGGACAAGCCGGCCCCTACGGAAGCGCCCGCCGGAAAGGTCGAGGTGGTCGAATTCTTCTGGTACAACTGCTCGCACTGCAACGGTTTCGAGCCGATGTTCGACGCCTGGGCCAAAAAGCAGGCCAAGGACGTGTCGGTGCGCCGCGTGCCGATTGCCTTCCGGCCTGATTTCGAGCCGCAGCAACGCCTGTACTACGTGCTGGAAAGCCTGGGCAAGGTCGATGAGCTGCATAAAAAGGTGTTCATGGCGATCCACGTCGAAAAGCAGCCGCTCAACACGGTTGACCAGATTGCAGCCTGGGTCGACAAGCAGGGCATTCCCAAGGCGAAATTCATGGAGCTGTACAACTCGTTCTCCGTCACCACCAAGGCACGCAAGGCTACCCAGTTGCAAGATGCTTATGCGCTTGACGGCGTTCCCGCCCTGGGCATCAATGGGCGCTATTTCACCTCCGGCACCCAGGCCAAGACGCTGGAACGCTCGCTGCAGGTGGCCGATTACCTGATCGGGCAGTCGCGCGGCAAAGCCAGTTAAAAGCCTCACACTGCTTCGTCAAAGCCCTGGCCAGCCACAGGCCGGGCATATAAAGACCTTGCCATTCGCGATCTGTTCCTGACGCATCCCGTGCCGTGCAATGCGGCGCGAGTCCATTGCAAAGGGAAAGCACAAGCGCACTTCCCGCCTGCAACAAGTTTGCGCCAGCTCAAAAAAATGACTCTTTTGTCAGCCTTCGGCGCGATTTCCTACATACTTTTACAGTGTTTACTGAGCTAATCAGAATAAGGCTCCGGGCCTGAACAGACAACAAAAAAACAAGTCTCGTGCCGACACAAGGTCTGTCCATCCCTGCGCCCATTGGCCGCCCATGAACCGGCGCGCTCCAACTCAAAGTCACTCACGCCAAAGGCACCTTGTGTTCAAAAATAAACTCTTGCCATTGGCACTCCTGGCCCTGAGTCAAACCGGTTTTGCCCAGCAACCCCCCAGCGCCGGCAGCCAGTCGCAGCAGATTCCTGCCGCCCCGGTTCCCCAGAAAATAGCGCCCAACATCCGTCTCGAACCCAGCAGCACGCCCGCGACGCCAGCGTCCGACGCGGTAAAGATCGTCGTCAACCGCCTGCAGGTAACGGGTGCGCAAACGTACCCCGAAGCCGAACTGGTCGCGCTGACCGGCTTCAGGCCGGGCAACGAACTGACACTGGGCGAGCTGCGCGGCATGGCCTTGAAAATCACCGAGCGCTACCGCAGCAATGGCTATTTCGTGGCCCAGGCTTACCTGCCCGCGCAAGAAATCAAGGACGGCGTCGTCACCATTGCCGTGGTCGAAGGCCAGTACGGCAAGATCGCCGTGCGCAACCAGAGCAATATGTCCGACGACCTGGTCCAGCGCCAGCTCGGCGGCATCAATACTGGCGACACGGTCGCCATCGCGCCGCTGGAAAGCCGGCTGCTGCTGCTGTCAGACATTCCCGGTGTGAACGTCACCTCGACCCTGACGCCCGGCGCCTCATTGGGTGCGTCCGACCTGATCGTTGACGTCACGCCCGGCCAGCGCGTGACCGGCAGCATCGATGCCGACAATGCTGGCAACCGCTACACCGGCGAATACCGCCTCGGGGCAACGTTGAACCTGAACAATGCGGCCGGCCTGGGCGACGTGGCTTCGCTGCGCGTGCTGACGTCAGGCCCTGGCCTGAGCTATGCCCGCGCGTCTTACCAGATGCAGTTTGGCAAGGCGACGGCCGGCGTGGCTTACAGCTGGCTCGGATATGAGCTGGGCAAGGAATTTTCGAGCCTGCAGGCTAACGGCACGGCAAAAATTGCAAGCATCTACGGCAGCTATCCGCTGATCCGTTCGCGCAACACCAATCTGTATGCCCTGCTCGCGTTTGACGCCAAGACGTTCCAGGACCGTGTGGACACCATCTCGAGCGTTGTCGACAGGAAGGCCCAGGCCCTGATGGCGACCCTGCGCGGTGACCACCGGGACAGTCTGGGTCGCGGCGGCTTGAGCAGCTACTCGCTCACTGGGACCGCCGGCAACATTGACATCCAAACACCCGCCATGCAGGCTTTTGATGCGGTAACGGCGCAAAGCAATGGTCACTACACCAAGCTGGGCTTCAGCGCGATGCGGCTGCAAAGCGTGACCGACACCGTCTCACTCTACGCCGGGATCAACGGCCAGGTCGCCTCGAAGAATCTGGACAGCTCCGAAAAGATGTCGCTCGGCGGCATGAACGGGGTGCGCGCCTATCCGGAAGGCGAAGCCTATGCGGACCAAGGCTACCTGCTGACGCTGGAAGCACGCATGCAACTGCCCAAGCTCGCCGAACAAATGCCAGGGCAGCTGCAACTGGTCGGCTTTGTCGACACCGGCAGCGTGACGCTCAGCAAGAACCCATGGACGACTGGCGACAACCGCCGAACCCTGAGCGGCGCAGGCGTGGGCCTGAACTGGTCGGAGTACAACAATTTCATGGTGCGGACCTATTACGCCCGCAAGCTGGGAAGCGGCACAGCGACCTCGGCACCGGACAAGTCGGGCCGGTTCTGGATACAGGCCGTCAAATATTTTTGAGCCCGTCTTGAGCAGGTTCGCTTGCCCTGCTTGTCGACTGAACCCGAATTTTTGAAGATCACCCGAAAGTCATCCATGAACCTCATTCACCGCTCCATCTGGAACGACCAGACCGGCACCTTTGTGGCCGTTTCTGAAAATACGCGCAGCGCCGGCAAGAAAATATCATCCTGCACCTCGGCCGCTGGCGGTAGTGCCAGCTTCAGTCTGAAAATCCTGGCCGTTTCCCTGGTGATGGCCTGCGGGGCGGGCGTCCAGGCACAGCCTGTGGGCGGCGTGGTGTCAGCCGGCAGCGCCAGCATCGGCGGCACAGCGGGCCACATGACGATCACCCAGACCACGCCGAACGTGGCGATCAACTGGCAGAGCTTCGGCATCCAGGCCGGCCAATCCGTTCAGTTCGTGCAGCCCAGCAGCAGCTCGGTAGCGCTCAACCGGGTCATCGGCGCTGATCCTTCGATCATTCTGGGCAGCCTCACGGCCAACGGCAAGGTGTTCCTGGTCAACCCCAACGGCATCCTGTTTGGTCAGGGCGCGTCAGTCAACGTCGGCGGACTGGTCGCGTCCACCCTGGCTATCAGCGATGCCAACTTCATGGCGCGCAACTACCAGTTTTCCGGCGCGGGCGCGGGCGCAGTCGTTAACCAGGGAACGATCAACGCGGCCGACGGTGGCTACGTCGCCCTGCTGGGCGCCAACGTCAGCAACCAGGGCATCATTGCGGCCCAGCTGGGCACGGTCGCACTGGCCGCAGGCAACGCCGTCACGCTTGATGTCGCAGGCGACAAGCTCTTGCGCGTCACCGTCGATCAGGGCGCGGTCAATGCGCTGGTGGACAACGGCGGAGTGATCCGGGCCGACGGTGGCCAGGTGCTGATGACCACCCAGGCAGCGGGCAGCCTGCTGTCCAATGCGGTCAACAACACCGGCGTGGTTCAGGCACAGACGCTGCAAAACGTCAACGGCACGATCATGCTGATGGGCGGTATGGCAAATGGCACGGTGAATGTGGCTGGCACGCTGGACGCTTCTGCACCCGCAGGCGGAAATGGCGGCTTCATCGAAACCTCTGCGGCCAGTGTGAAAATCGCCAGCGGGGTGAAAGTCACCACTGAGGCGGCGCAGGGTAAAACGGGCACCTGGCTGATTGACCCGCAGGACTTCACCATTGGCAGCCTGTCCACGGACAACATCTCTGGCACGACGCTTTCAGCCTTGCTGGTGACCAACAGCGTGACCATCAGCACGGCAACCGGAAACGATGTCATGGTCGCCGGTACCCCGCCTGTGACGAGTCTGTACACAGCAACACCCGGCAACGGTGACATTCATGTCAACGACGCCATCGCATGGTCAGCGAGTTCGAACCCGACGACGCTGACGTTGCTGGCGAAAGGAAATGTCAACATCAACAAGCCAATCACTGCCACCAATGGAAACCTGGCGGTGTGCTGCGGGCGCGATGTGAATGTGAAATTGGGCGCAGACATCACGACGACCAACGGAAGCGTTTTGCTCAGTGCCGGCAATGACATCAACTTGATAGGCGCTTTGTCGACAACCAACGGCAACGTCACCATGTGCGCCGCAAACGATGTCAACATTCAGGGAAAGATCACACTGACCCACACCACCAGCATCATTCCCGGTCAAAGTCTGGGCCTGCCGCTTGGCCTGGTGCTGAGCGCCGGGTATGGCGCCAGTGCCCCGGGCGCTGGCGGCACGGTTGTTTTTGCTCCGCTGGCACCGGCTGCGACTGTCACGAATGCGCCGACGACCATTTATTACAATCCGGTCGCGTACACCACGCCAACCGATTACTCTGGCAACATCATCGGTGCCGCGCCCATCCAGCACATGCTGGTATTTGCTCAGGGCCAGGACAAAATCGCCGACGGAACCACCACGGCAACGGTCGCTTCGTTGAAAGGAAGCCCTGTGGGCGATGTGACGCTGGTTGCAGGCCCCGGCAGTACGGCCAATTTCGCTACCCCGGACGTGGGAGTGAACAAGACCATCACCTTGACCGGCTACAGCCTGGGCGGTGCAGACGCCAATCGATACGCCTTGGCCGTTCCTTGCTGTGGCCCGGTTGTTTCAACAACGACCGCGAATATCACAGCGGTGGTGCCGCCGGTCGTGGTGCCGCCTGTGGTGCCACCGGTCGTGGTGCCACCGGTCGTGGTGCCGCCTGTGGTGCCACCGGTCGTTCCAATTAAGGAAAATACGCCACGTCCACTGCCTCCCGTGTTGACGCCGTCAACACCGCCTGCCGTCGTTCCTCCTGGGTACGTTTTCACGGTGCTTCCGCCAGCGTCTGTGCAGCCGCCCGTTCTGGTAGTTGTCACACCACCGGCACCACCGGTTGTTGCGCCTGTTGTGGTATCAGTCCCACCGCCGCCCGAGCAATACGAGGCGCCAGTACGCAAGCCCAAACCGGAACGCAATTAAAAAGGCTGTTATGGAAAAACCTGAAAAATATTGGCGCTCATGATGCGAGAAGTTTTTCTGGGCTTGCTGGCCACAGGATTGATTTGCACCCAGGCGTATGCATCGCATGATGCTGCGCACTTGCCAGACCCTGGGCTGGCATCGTCTGTTCTGTCCGCTGAAGGCGGCGCCGTCCCAACGGTCACGCAAACGCAACCCGCAGTGGCGGGAAAAAGCGCAAAACGCGCCAACTTTGAACAGACCAACGCCTCCAAAGAAGCCCGACATGTGGCCAATTGGGTGGTTGATTCAGGCGACAACCTCAACAAGCCCTTTGTCATCGTGGACAAGCTGGAGGCCAGGGTATTTGTGTTCGATGCAAAGGGCCAACTGCGCGGAGAATCTTCCGCGCTGCTCGGACTGGCCAGAGGCGATCACTCAGTCCCCGGCATCGGAACCAAAAAGCTGTCAACCATTCGCCCGGAGGAACGCACCACGCCGGCAGGCCGTTTCGTGGCCAACCTGGACAAAAACCTGAAGGGCGATGAAATGCTCTGGGTGGACTACGACACGGCCATCTCCATGCATCGTGTGGTCACTGGCAATGCCAAGGAACGCCGCGCCGAAAGGCTGGCCAGTTCTTTGCCGTCAGAGCGCCGAATTTCTTATGGCTGCATCAATGTTCCCGTCAAGTTTTACGAAAACGTGGTGAGTCCTGCTTTCACCGGAACGGACGGCATTGTTTATGTGCTGCCCGAAACCCGTTCGGCGCGTGAAGTTTTCGGCTCGTACGACGTCGGAGAGCGTGTGCGCCTGCAAGCTGCAAGCCAGTCACATCCGATACTGCCGGAAGCACACGGTTTCAGGTGATGCGCTTGCTGTCGGGAAGCACGCTTTTCGCAGCAGGGCCGCTTGCTCGCCACAAGATCTGAAGAAGGCTAGTTTCAGCGGCGGCTGCCAGTGCAAGTCAAGACTGGCGACCAGGGGGGAATACCGATTATTTTCTAGAGGATTCTGGCCCTGCCGGCATGGCTACAATTGAAAAAATATCACCCGCAAGAACCGTGCCTCATGAAAACCCCTTTTTTCCCTCTTCTCCTGGCTGCCATCCTGGCAGCGGGTGCCGTGCTTCCGGCCGCGGCGGAAAGAGCCGACCGCGACAAGCCGATGAATGCCGAGGCGGATTCCCTGCGCTATGACGACCTCAACCAGACCAGTGTCTTCACCGGCAACGTCGTCATCACCAAGGGAACGACCATCATCCGGGGCGCGCAGGTCGATGTCAGTCAGGACCCGGAGGGCTACCAGCTGGCCGTGGCCACGGCAGCGCCGGGCAAGCTTGCCTATTACCGCAAGAAGCGCGACGGCGTCGATGAATACATCGAAGGCGAAGGCGAACGCATCGAATACGACAGCCGCGCCGACCTGGTCAAGTTCATCAAACGCGCCGTGGTGCGCCGGTTCAAAGGCGCGACGCTGAGCGACGAAACCACCGGCGGGCTGATCGTGTACGACAACAACACCGACGTGTTCACCGTTGATGCCGGCGCGAAAACTGCCACTGCGGCAAACCCTGGCGGACGGGTCCGCGCCATGCTGTCGCCGCGCGCCCCTGCGACGGGCGCCACGGCAGCGCCGCCGGCCAGCGGACCGGCGCCCGTTTTACGCCCCAGCACCACGCTGGGCACCGGCACAGCCCCGAAAGCCCCCTGACCCCATGAATCGAACGATTGAAACGGTTCCTCCGCAGGAGGGCGCAGTCCGCCTTGACACACCCAGCAGCCTGGTCGCGCAGGGACTGCGAAAGTCCTACGGCAGCCGGCTGGTGGTGCAGGACGTGTCGCTGTCGGTGCAAAAAGGCGAGGTTGTCGGCCTGCTGGGCCCGAATGGCGCGGGCAAGACCACGTCGTTTTACATGATCGTCGGCCTGGTGCGCGCCGACGCGGGCCAGATTTCCATCGACGGCCAGCCGGTCGAGCACATGCCGATCCACCTGCGCGCGCGCCTCGGCCTGAGCTATCTGCCGCAGGAAGCGTCGATTTTCCGCAAGCTCAGCGTGCAGGAAAATGTGCGCGCCGTGCTGGAGCTGCAGCGCGATGCCGCCGGCAAGCCGCTGGCCCGCGCCGAGCTGGAGTCGCGGCTCGATGCGCTGCTCGACGACCTGCGCGTGAGCCACCTGCGCGACTCGCCGGCCTTGTCGCTGTCAGGCGGCGAGCGCCGCCGCGTCGAGATTGCCCGCGCGTTGGCCACCCAGCCGCGCTTCATCCTGCTGGACGAGCCGTTTGCCGGCATCGACCCGATTGCCGTGATCGAGATCCAGCGCATCATCGGCTTCCTCAAGTCGCGCGGCATCGGCGTGCTGATCACCGACCACAACGTGCGCGAAACATTGGGCATCTGCGACCACGCCTACATCATCAGCGACGGCCACGTGCTGGCCAACGGCACGCCGGCCGAGATCGTGAACAACGCCGATGTGCGCAGGGTCTACCTCGGCGAACACTTCAAGATGTAGCAATGGCCCCCACGCTTGTCACTTTATGTACTGCGCTGCCCCCCGGGGGAGCTGCCCCGCCTGCGGCCTGGCAAAGCCAGTTCCGCGGCCGGTACTTGCACGAGCGGGAAAGGTTGCCAGCCGCGCCTGTGACAATCTTGCGCCTAGCATCGCTGGATACATCAGGTGGGACGGCAGGGCATCCCCGCCAGCCCCAGTACCGGCCGCAGGACCGGCTTTGCCGGACTGCAGGCGGGGCAGCCCCCTCGGGGGGCAGCGAACCACGCGCAGCGGGGAGCGTGGGGGCTATATCTTCATGAAACAAGGCCTGTCCCTTCGCGTCTCGCAGCACCTGGCGCTCACGCCACAGCTGCAGCAGTCGATCCGGCTGTTGCAACTCTCGACGCTGGAGCTAAGCCAGGAAGTCGAGCAGATGCTCGACGAAAACCCTTTTCTCGAACTGGCGGACGACAGCGCGCCGCGCGAGGAGTTTGGCCTGGAGCACACCGACACCCCGGTCAGCCAGGACAGCCGTGAATTCGAGTCTGCTACAGATTCAATAGCTGCAAATACAGACACAGCAAGCGCCAGCACATCAAAAGAGTCTGAAAACACGGCAGAGGCCGGCACCGAGGCGGCGCTGGAAGAAAGCTGGGAAGGCGATGGCTCGGTCGAGTCTTTGCCCGACGACAGCGAATGGGGCGGCGACGCGCCGGCGCGCAAGAACAACCTGGACGACAGCGACGTCGAAGCCTCCGACCTGACCGGCGCCCATGTGTCGCTGCAGGACCACCTGCACCGGCAGGCGCTCGGCCTGCGGCTGTCCGAACTCGACCGGGCCGCCCTGCACTTCCTGATCGAGTCGCTCAATGACGACGGCTACCTGGAAGACAGCCTGGCGTCACTCGCTGCCGGACTGGCCAGCGGCAACCCGGAGCAGGCCGAAGAACTGGAGCAGCCCTTCGCCATCGCCTTGCAACTGCTCCAGCACATGGAGCCTGGCGGCGTCGGCGCGCGTACCCTGGCCGAATGCCTGCGACTGCAGCTGCTCGACTGCAAAAACAGCATCGAGTCGCGCGCCGCCATGGCGATCTGCCAGCAGCCGATGGAACTGCTGGCCAAGCGCGATGTCAAGCGACTGTCGCACCTGTGCAAATGCACCGAAGACACCATCAAGGGCGCGATCGGCCTGATCGCCCGGCTCGACCCCAAGCCCGGACGCCGGTTTGCCAATGTGGAACGCAATCTGGTCGTTCCCGACGTTCTGGTCGTCAAGTCCGGCCGGGGCTTCAAGGTCACGCTCAACAGCGACGTCATGCCCCGGCTGCGGGTCCACGACATCTACGCCAGCGCACTGCGGCAGCACGGCGGCAGGGGCGGTGGCCAGGCGCTGCAGCAGCGGTTGCAGGAAGCGCGCTGGTTCATCAAGAACATCCAGCAGCGTTTCGACACCATCCTGCGCGTCAGCAACGCCATCGTCGAGCGGCAGAAAAATTTTTTCACCCACGGCGATCTTGCCATGCGGCCGCTGGTGCTGCGCGAGATCGCCGACGAGCTGGGCCTGCACGAATCGACCATTTCGCGCGTCACCACGGCCAAGTACATGGGCACGCCCTTCGGCACTTTCGAGCTGAAGTATTTCTTTGGCTCCGGGCTGGGCACCGAAACCGGTGGCAATGCATCGAGCACCGCCGTGCGCGCACTCATCAAGCAGTTCGTGGCGTCCGAAAGCCCCAGAAAGCCGCTCAGCGACAGCCAGATTTCAGCAATGCTCAAGGAGCAGGGTATTGAATGCGCCCGCCGCACCGTGGCCAAATACCGCGAGGCATTGCGCATTGCGCCGACCAATCTGCGCAAGGCACTCTGAACAGGCCATGCGCCTTTTGCAATGTCCGCTGGCCCTCATCCCTGCCTTCTCCCAGAGGGAGAAGGAGCCAGCCGGGAAAGATTTGTGGGTGCGCAAAGACCGTGCTGCTGCCTTTTCTTACGCCCTCTCCCTCTGGGAGAGGGCGGGGGTGAGGGCTGATACCGAGGGCGGCCCTTGCCATGTCCGCCAGCCGATGCACACTGCCCCTGCAGTCCACAGCCGCAGCAGCCCAACCTGAAAACACCATGAACCAACTCCAACTCTTCCTCCCCTGCGCCGCCGGCGTCGAAAACCTCCTGGCCGCCGAAGTCCAGCGCATCACCGGCATCGAGGGCAAAGCCTGGCGTGCCGGCGTCCAGCTGCAGGCCTCGTGGCGCGAAGCGCTGCAGCTCAACCTGCACAGCCGCCTGGCCCAGCGCGTGCTGATCGAGCTGCAGCACGGCCCCTACCGCAGCGAGCAGGACCTGTACAACGCGGCGGCCAGTGTCGCCTGGGAAGTCTGGTTCACGCCCGCGCAGACCTTCAAGGTCGAAATCACCGCCCAGCACAGCCCGCTGCAAAGCCTGAACTTTGCCGCGCTGAAGATCAAGGACGCGATTGCCGACCGCTTCCGGCACAAGTTCAACGACGTGCGCCCCAGCGTCGACACCCGCTGGCCCGACGTGCGCGTGTATGTGCACCTGACCACCGACACGGTGACGGTCTACATCGACACCTCGGGCGAGCCGCTGTTCAAGCGCGGCTGGCGCGAGGACAAGGGCGACGCGCCGCTGAAGGAAACGCTGGCCGCCGCGATGATCGCCGCCAGCGGCTGGAGTGGCGACGAAGGGCAGTGCAAGCAAGGCGTGCCGCTGTACGACCCGTGCTGCGGCTCGGGCACGATTGCCATCGAGGCGGCGCAAATCGCCTGCAACATCGCGCCGGGCATCAACCGCCGCTTTGCCTTCCAGAAGTATTTGCCTTTCCAGGGCCACGTGTGGGAAGGCCTGCTCGACCAGGCCGAAGCAGCGATCACCGAGCCCACCGCGCCGGTGTTTGGCAGCGACGTGTCCTTCCGCATGGTCGATTTTGCCGAGCGCAATGCCGAACGCGCCGGCGTGGCCCATGCCGTGCAGTTTCGCGGCGGCGACGCGCTGCAGCGCATGCCGCCCGCGCCCGGCGGCGTGATGCTGGTGAACCCGCCGTATGGCGAGCGCATCGACGTGGCGGGCGTGGCCGGCACCAGCGGCGTGCAGCAGCGCGAGCAGCGGCGTTCGCAGTTCCAGGGGCAAAGCGTCGATGAATTTGGCCAGCCGCTGGTTCGCCCCGAGCGCGACATGCGCTCAGGCCGGGAAGAGCGTCATGCGCGCAACGAGCAGGACAGCCGCGAGGACAGCGGCTTCGAGCCGCCGCGCGACCGCTCGGCCAACCCCGGCCGCGAGCAGGCGCACAACGCCTGGGGCGAGGAAGCCTCGGACTTCTTCCCGCAACTGGCGGCCCACTGGAAGAAAAACTACGCCGGCTGGACCGCCCACGTGCTCACGCCCGACCTGAAACTGCCCAACAAGATGCGCCTGAAGGAGTCGCGCCGCGTGCCGATGTGGAACGGCCCGATCGAATGCCGGCTGTTTCGCTTCGACATGGTCGCCGGCTCGGCGCGCGGCAAGCCTGCTGGCGTGCCCGAAGCGCAGTTGCCGAAAAACTAAATGCTGCCCGTTTCCCCTGAAGTGCGCAAAGCGCCGGTCGTCATCGACACCAACATCATTCTTGACATTTTTGTCTTCAACGACGTCGCCGCCAAACAGGTCAAAAAGGCGCTGGAAGCGGGCGAGATCGACTGGATCGCCACGCAGCCGATGCGCGACGAGCTGGCGCGGGTGCTGGCCTACCCGCAGATCGTGCCGCGCCTGGTTTTTTACCATCTGGTGGCGGGCGACGTGCTGGCCAGCTTCGACCGGCATGCGCGCCTGGCAGACGTTGCGGCCAAGGCCAGCGTCACCTGCCGCGATGCCGATGACCAGAAATTCATCGATCTGGCCGTGGCGCATCAGGCCTTGCTGCTGAGCAAGGACAAACACGTCATTTCAATGAAAAAAAGGCTGCTTCCGCATGGTGTGCGGGCACAAGAAGCTATCTAATTTATAGCAAAAAAAAACAATCTATCGAGGGCGTGGCAAGGGTACGTAACAAAATGCTTGGATAAAATGATTGGCAGCCAAGACAAACCCTGACCGGAGACGCCAGTGAAATCCAATGACACCCAGTCCGTCAAAAGCCGGCACCGTCATGCTTGAGTCACTGCGCTTGAACCCGCTGGAGAACAGCGCACACTTCCTCAGGCGCATGGCCGATGTCACACCGGGTGTGATCGAGGTTTTCGACCTGGACCCGCCATCCACCCTGTTCGTCAACCGATGCATCGCCACGCTGCTCGGCTACAGCACCGAGGACATCCAGGCCATGGGCGCCGGGTTCATCACGACCCTGTTGCACCCTGACGACTTGCCGTGCTTTGCCGCGCACCGGCAGCGCCTGCGCACCTTGGGCGACCATGAAACCGCCGACGTCGAGTACCGCCTGCGCGAGCGTTCTGGCGGCTGGCGCTGGTTTGAAAGCCGCGACGCCGTCTTCGCGCGCAATGCCGCCGGGGCGGTCAGCCAGGTCATCGGCAATGCGCTGGACATCAGCGAGCGCAAGCATGCCGGGGAAAAACTTCGGTGCAGCGAAGAATTTCACCGCGTCAGCTTTGACCTCTCACCCGTGGGCATGGCCCATGTTGATACCCATGGGCGCTTCACCAGGGTCAACCAGAAGTATTGCGAGATCACCGGCTACCCGGCAGACGAGTTGCTGCGCATGCAAGTGGCCGACTTGTCGCCTCCGGACGCTCGGGCGGCGGACCAGGCCAGGGTCGACCTGCTGCTTTGTGGTGACCTTGAAAAATACGACATTGAAAAACGCTACCTCCGCAAGGACGGCGCCATCAGTTGGGTGCGCGTGATGGTGCAGTGGGTGCGAGACGCCCGGGGCCAGCCGATGCACACCATAGGCGTGCTCCAGGACATCAACGCTCGCCGGCAAACGGAGCAGGCCCTGCGAGAGAGCGAAGCCTTCAGCCGGACCGTGCTGGAAAGCAGTCCGGACAGCGTCAATGTGCTGGACCGCGAAGGACGGCGGCAAACCATGAACCGCAACGGACAGCACCTGCTGGAAATCGACGACTTCGCGGCGTTGGTCGGCCAGCCGTGGTGGAGTTCGAAACCAGAGCCCTTCGCCACGCTGGCTGCCGGGGCGGTGCAAAAGGCAAGGCGCGGCGAAACCGCGCGATTCCAGGCGTTTGCACCGACGTTCAAGGGCACGCCGAAGTGGTGGGACGTGATGATCGCGCCCATCAGCGACAAGCCAGGCGACAGCGCTGCACAACGTCTGATTGCGGTTTCCCGCGACATCACTGAAAACACGCTGGCAGAGCAGGC
The DNA here is from genome assembly GCF_015752225.1 of Polaromonas sp. CG_9.11. Classification (NCBI taxonomy): domain Bacteria; kingdom Pseudomonadati; phylum Pseudomonadota; class Betaproteobacteria; order Burkholderiales; family Comamonadaceae; genus Polaromonas; species Polaromonas sp. CG_9.11. The sequence goes on along the minus strand of NZ_JADOVE010000013.1, from coordinate 112,780 downwards.
GCTGCGCGAACAGGAAGCGCGCTATCGCAGTCTTTTTGACAGCATGCAGGAGGGTTACTGCCTGGTTGAAGTGCTTTTCGACGCTGCCGGCAAGTCCGTTGACTACCGGCACCTGGAAACCAACGCGGCGTTTTTTGGCCACACCGGCGTCAAGGACGCCAAGGGACGCCGGGTTCGCGAGGTACTGCCCGCCATCGAGCCGTTCTGGATTGAGACTATCGGCCAGGTCGCGCTGAGCGGGGAGCCGGCCAGCATTCAGAACGAACTCAAGTCCACAGGACGCTTTTTCGATGTCAAGGCGCACCGGATCGGCGGGCCGGGAAGCCGCAAGGTCGGCATCGTCTTCAGCGACATTTCCGAGCGCAAACGTGCCGAGGCGGTGCTGGCCCAAAACGTCGAGTTGTTCTCCAGGATTCTCGAGCAGGCGCCGACCGGCATGTTTCTGGTCGACGCCGGGTTTCGACTGCAACAGGTCAACGCGCGGGCGGCACCGTTTTTTGAAACCACGCGTCCGCTGATTGGACGTGATTTTGCTGAAATCCTGGAAATCATGTGGGGGCCGGTGGTCGGCGCGCAAGTCACGGCGATCTTCCGGCACACACTGGCCAGCGGTGAACGCTATGTGTCGCCGCCTTTTCACGAGCAGCGCCTTGACATTGGCGAGGACCAGGCTTTTGACTGGGAGACCCAGCGCGTCACGCTGCCCGACGGCCAGCATGGCGTGGTCTGCTACTTCCACGAAATCACCGCGCGCCAGCGGGCTGAACAGGCACTGCGCGACAGCGAAGAGCACATGCGGCTGGCAACCGAGGCGACCGGCGTCGGGGTTTGGCAATGGAACCTCAACACCGGCATGGTTCGCTGGGATGCGCAGATGTTCCGCATTTACGGCATCACGCCCACGGCCGATGGCTGCGTTCAATACGCCGACTGGAGCGGCGCGGTTCTGCCGGAGGACCTTGACACACAGGAAGAAACGTTGGCCGACACCGTGCGCCGACTGGGCAGCAGCAGCCTTGACTTTCGCATTCGTCGCCGTGACGACGGGGAATGCCGCCACATCCACGCGGCGGAAACCGTCCGCAAAGGTGTTGAAGGACACGCCGAATGGATGGTCGGCACAAACCTTGACGTGACCGAGCGCAAGCTGGCCGAGGCGCGCATTGGCGCACTGCTTGAACAATTGCAGCTGGCCGACAGCCGCAAGGACGAATTTTTGGCGACCCTGGCGCATGAGTTGCGTAATCCGCTGGCCTCCGTCAACAACTCGCTCGAACTGATGAAACGGGCGAGCGACAACACGGCACTCGTGGAGCAGGCCCACGCCACCATAGCGCGACAAATGGGCCAGATGGTGCACCTGATTGACGACTTGATGGACGTCAGCCGCATTACCCATAATCGGCTTGCGCTCAGGCTGGAGTGCGTCGAGCTGGCATCCATGGTGCAGCACGTCGTGGAAGCCGGCCGCATGCAGTGCGAGCGTGCCGGTCACCAACTGCAGGTCTCGCTGCCGCCTGAGCCGATCACCCTGAATGCCGACCCGATGCGGCTGGCCCAGGTGCTCGGCAACCTGCTGAACAATGCCTGCAAGTACACCCCACCGGGCGGGCACATCTGGCTGAACGCAGAGCGGCAAGGGTACGAGGTCGTGCTGACGGTCAGGGACAGCGGCATTGGCATTGCGTCCGACATGCTGCACCAGGTGTTCGAGCTGTTCACGCAGGTTCGCAGCTCGCTGGATCAGTCCCAGGGCGGGCTGGGGATCGGGCTGTCGCTGGCCAGGCTGCTGACCGAGTTGCATGGCGGCACCTTGACGGCCCACAGCCAGGGCCAGGGCCGGGGCAGCGCGTTCGTCGTGCGTCTGCCAGTGTGGCTGGAAAGGGCAGCGGCGCCAGTGCCAATAAGCGCACCACCGCCGCCCGTGGCGGCCCGCCGCATTCTGGTGGTGGATGACATGCGCGAGAGTGCCGACAGCCTTGCCATGCTGCTTCGCTTGGACGGCGACGAGACGCAAACCGCCTATGACGGCGTGGAGGCCGTCGAGCGTGCTGCCGCTTTCCGGCCCGATGTGATCCTGCTCGACATCGGCATGCCGAAGATGAACGGCCACGAAGCCTGTCGCGCCATCCGTGAGCAGCCGGATGGCCAAAGCATCCTGATCATTGCCATGACCGGCTGGGGCCAGGAAGCAGACCGCCGCAAATCCCTGGAAGCCGGTTTTGACCACCACCTGGTCAAGCCGCTGGATTTTGCAGCCCTGACAAAGCTGCTGGCTCTCCCCCCCAAGGCGGGAACGAGAAATTCAGAAGCGAAAGCGCCAACCGCCGGATGACCGGGGTCATTGCCATTTGAGTGCCAAAAAGGCTGCTGCCGCACATCAGGCGGGCAAAGGCAGCTATGCAATTCATAGCATTCAGAAAAATCGGACAGATTCGGCTTGCCGATAGCACGCGCATCACAATGCCCCGCTGAAGGCCGCTGCCTTCAATTCCGCAACTTTTCACCGGTGCGCCAAACCGTGGACAGGTGCGGCCACCGCGCTGCAAAACGCTGGCGGAGCCGCCAAAACCAGAACGCCCCTGGGCACAGGCGCTGGCCGGGACAGTTAAACTTTGAGGCCAAACGCCTCGCCCGAGGCGCAGGACGGAACATTTATGACGAATTCAAGCCTCTCCCCTGCCGCATCCCCCGACACCCCCTGGATGGAAACCGAAGCCTTCGACGAACTCGATGCCATTTTGGACGACCTGCGCAGCCGCTACGACGAAACGCCGCAGTGGGAATTCTGCGAAGGCTTCATGGCCGCCGTGATCTGCGCGCGCCGCCCGATTCCCGCCGATGAATACCTGGGCGTGCTGCTGGGCCTGCCGGCCGAGGGCGAGGAGCCCGACGCCGACACCGGCTCTTTTGCCAGCGACGCGCAGAAAGAACGCTTCGTGGCGCTGTGGAACCAGCGCTGCAAGGAAGTCGAAACCGCGCTCGATGCCGAGGTCGATTCGCTGGAAGACGACGCCTGCTACCACCCTGAAGTCATGGACATTCGCGGCGTGGTGGCCGACCTGCCGCCCGAGGAACAGGCAGCGTTTGCGAAGGAAGACCTGCCGGCGTTCGCGCAGGTGTGGGCGCTGGGCTTCATGTTCGCGGTCGAAAGCTGGTCCGACGAATGGGCCGCCCCGCGTGACAAGGACGCCGCCAAGTGGCTGGACGGCGCGCTGCAGGCGGTCGTCGCCATGACCGAGGACGACACCGGCGCCTGCGAAGTCTCGCCGCTGAGCGAAGAAGGCACGCCCAGCACCAGCATTGCGCGGCTCAATGCGTTCGGCGAGGCCATCTGGGCGGTGTACGACCTGCGCGAGCTGTGGAACACCATGGGGCCGAAGGTCGAAACCATCCGCAAGGAAGCCACGCCGGGGCGCAACGATCCGTGCTCTTGCGGCAGCGGGAAGAAATACAAGAAGTGCTGCGGGGCTTGACGCCAGGCTGAGCCGGCGCATTGGGGTTGCCGGGCGTCCTGGCCGATGGTTAACCCCTTCATTAGGTCATTTGACCCATTGTTCTTGGTCGATATGGATTGCAAGCTCATGGTGAAGTCTCTGACATGACGTTAAAAATCATTGCCAGAAGATTGGGCACCTCCTTCACCAACCGCCAGGAAAAAAACCATGCAATCCAACCCGCCAAACTTCTTGCCAAACGTTCATGCGCCGTCCAACGAGCCGATCAACATCAATGAACCGGCCTCGGTGAATTACTGGCTGGCCGCCTTGCGCTGCAGCGAACTGGAGTTGCGCATGGCCGTGGCCGAGGTCGGAACCGGTGCGCGGGATGTCGGGACCGAACTGGGCCGGGCGGTATGACGGCGCGTTCGCAGATTTCCTCCGGCGCGCTCAATCTGCGGGTGGAGGAATCGTCGCCCGGGCTTTTTTGCTGGATTGTCACGCAGCTGTCCGCGCAGGAGCAGGCCGGCGAGGTGTGCATCGACGCGTCGGACCACCCCTATCCTTCGCATGAGGCGGCGATGCGCGTGGGAACGGCTTGCCTGAAAGCCTATAACGCGGCGGCCGAAGGCCTGTTGTCGATGCTTCCGTCCCGGCCTACCGCCCCGTTCTGATCCTTGCGCGGGATGCCGTGGAACAAGGTCCCCCGAGGAGGAGGGCGTTTTCGAAGGCAGCGCCGCCACCCGGTGCTTGCGCAGGAACGCTGGCCTTGCACAGCCACCCCACTTGTGCGGGGCAAGTGGCTATGGCTCAGTGCCTGCGCGCTTGCAGGTAGTTTTCCAGGTTGACCTCCGCCTGGCGCTTGACCATGGTCCGGAACGAAGGGTTCCAGCCGAGCAGGATGCCGGGCAGGCCCAGCGCCTGGCGCGACCAGGTCCAGAAGTTGAAGCGGTCGCGCTGGCGGGTGATCAGCCCTGCTTCGTTGAATTCAAACACGCTGTCGACGACGTTGTGCACCTTGCGCCGGGCGGCGCTGAATTGGTAGTCAGCTTCCCAGTGCGCCTTGCCCCGGCGGTCGTCGGCTTGCAGGGCGCTGTGGCGGAGCTTCCAGTGTTCCCGATTCCTGGCCTGGGTGGCTTCGCACAGCATGCGCCACATGCCGCTGACCTGCTCATGGCCGCGGAGGGAAAACACCTCGTCATCGAACCGGACATCGGGCGCATAGCAGGCTGCCATGGCGTCGGCGTCAAGGCGCGCAAAGGCGGCGTAGAAATGGTCGAGCCGGGTCTGGTTGGGATGCATGGGGTTTCCTTGGGAAGGCTGTGGCGCGCGCGTGAAGCGTTTTTTTGACAGCCGTGGTGAACTCTAACCCAGTCTCCGGGCGCTTGGACGGGCTGCACGTTGCCAGCGGCGCTGGGGGCACTGGCGGCGTCGGGGACAGCTTAAACGCTATGAAAAATATAGCTGCTTACACTGGAAGCTTCAGGGCCAAGCCCTGATTTGAACTAAAATCAGCCGCTTTCTGCGCACGTTCGGCGGCAGTCCCCGAGGTTCATTCTTGCCGCACCTCACATAGGCTGTTGCCCCCTGTCCCCGTTCGCCGATGGTTCGCGCACTGCACTGAACCCTCGGCATGGCTGAATACGGAATACATTGGCAAACGCAGCGCAGCGCCAGGCGAAAAGACGAGTTGGGAAAAGTCAGCGATGGAGTTACGTGAAAAGCAGGGCTGGCCCAAGGCCTTGATGGGGCTGGCCGCGCGCCTGCCCTGGTGGCTGGGCCTGACGCTGGCGGGGCTGGCCTATCTGGGCCTGCACCACCTGGCGCAAAAACCGTTTGGCACCCCGCAGCCGGGGCAGATGGGACGCTTTGTCCTGTGGGCGGTGACGCACGGGCTGGCGCTGGCAGGGCAGTACCTGCTGCCGCTGTTTTTCGGCATGGGCGCGCTGCTGTCGGCCTTCCGGCGGGACAGGGCCGCACGGCTGCACGCCGCTGCCGCCAGCCGCCCTGACGCCCTCGACGGCATGCGCTGGCAGGAGTTTGAAATCCTGGTCGGCGAGTATTTCCGGCGCCAGGGTTACGGCGTGACGGACAACGGCGGCGGCGGCGCCGATGGCGGCGTGGACGTGGTGCTGCAAAGCGACGGCGGCAGCCACCTGGTGCAATGCAAGCACTGGCGCGCGCTGCGCGTCGGCGTGCAGCCGGTGCGCGAGTTGTACGGCGTCATGGCGGCGCACGGCGCGGCCGGCGGCTTTGTCGTCACCTCGGGCGAATTCACCGAGGAAGCCGTGCGCTTTGCCAACGGCCTGGCGCTGACGCTGATCAACGGAGCCACCCTGCTGCGCGGCATCCGGGCGCAGGCTGGCAGCGGCCCGTCCTCCACGGCACCGGCCGGCCTGTCGGCGCCGGACTGCCCGGTGTGCGGCGCGGCGATGGTGCTGCGCCAGGCGCGCAGCGGCGCGAATGCCGGCAAGCAGTTCTGGGGCTGCAGCCGCTATGCGCAGGACCGCTGCCGGGGCACGCGCGAGGTGGACTGAAGCTGGCAAAAACACATTCGCTATCAAAATAGTAGCTGTTTGCCAAGGCGCAACAAGCGCAAAAGGCATTTTTCGTTAAAAAACAAGCACCCCGCAGCAACGCACGGCCAGACACGGAATAATGCACAGCTTGCGCACATCGTCGCAGCCAGCCATCCGAAACCCATCCATCCAAAGGAAAACCATGCCCACCTACCACGTCGAAATGCTCGAAGGCCGCACGCTGGAGCAAAAGAAAAAGCTGGTCGAGGCCATCACCCGCGTCAGCGTCGAAATCCTGGGCGGCCAGCCGGACTCGGTCGATGTCTTGATCACCGACATCCAGCCCGGGAACTGGGCCACCGGCGGCAAGCTCTGGTCGGAACCGAGAAACTGACACCGGGCCAGGACCGCGCTTGAACGCCCTGCCGCCTGCATCGTCCATCGCCGCCCTGCAGGCGCGTTTCGGTGCGCGCTACCGCTGGCTGCTGCTGGTCGCCGTGATGGTCGGCACGATGGCGTCGATCATGTCATCGACCATCGTCAACGTGGCGATTCCCGACATGAGCCAGCACTTTGCGCTGGGCCAGGGCCGGGCGCAGTGGGTCACGTCGGGCTTCATGGTCGCCATGACGGTGTCCATGCTGACCACGCCGTGGCTGTTGGCGCGCTACGGCTACCGCCGCACCTATGTCGGCAGCATGCTGCTGCTGATGGCCGGCGGCATCGGCGGCGGCCTGGCCGGCGACTTTACGCTGGTGCTGGCCGCGCGCGTCGCCGAAGGAGTGGCGGCGGGCGTGGTGCAGCCGATCGCGGCCATCATCATCATGCGCGCCTTCGGCACCCATGAGCAGGGCCGGGCCAGCGGGCTGTTCGGCATGGGCGTGGTGCTGGCGCCGGCGCTGGGCCCGAGCGTGGGCGGGGTGCTGGTGGACCTGTTCGGCTGGCGCTCGATTTTTTTCATGGTCGTGCCGCTGTGCCTGCTGTCGCTGTGGATGGCCTGGCGCTATGTGCCCGACAGCGCACCCGGCGGCACGGCGGCCGTGCGCGGTGGCGCGATGATCGACTGGCGCGGCTTGTTGCTGGCCGGCGCCGGCACGCTGTGCCTGCTCAACGGCATGGTCGCGCTGCAAGGCCAGGGCAGCGATCCTCTGCAGGCCGCCCTGCTGCTGGGCGCCGCGCTGGCGTTGCTGGCCGGCTTCATCGGCTGGCAGCGGCGCATGCAGGCGACCGGCCGGGAACCGCTGATGAACCTGGCGCTGTTCGGCCACCGGCCCTTCGCCATGGGCAGCGTGGTGGCCTTCATCTATGGCACGGCGCTGTTCGGCTCGACCTACCTGCTGCCGGTGTACATGCAGCTGGGCCTGAATTTGTCGGCCTCGCATGCCGGCGCGGTGCTGCTGCCCGCCGGCGTCGTGCTGGCCGCGACGATTGCGATCGTCGGCCGCCTGGCCGACCGGCAGCCGACCTGGCAGCTGGTCACCGTCGGCCTGGGGCTGCTGGCGGTGTCGTTCGCGCTGATGGGAACGCTCACGCTGAGTTCGGCGCTGTGGCTGCTGGCCGTGTGGGCGACGCTGGGGCGCATCGGGCTGGGCTTTATTTTGCCGTCGCTCAACCTGGGCTCGCTGCGGCCGCTGCCCAAGGAACTGGTGTCGCAGGGCGCCAGTGCCATCAGCTTCGTGCGCATGCTGGGCGGCGCGATGGGCGTCAGCCTGTGCGGCATCGTGCTCGAATGGCGGCTGGCGGTACACGGCGATTCGCTGGACCTGGCCGCCAGCAGCCCGGCGCGGCTGGCCGCTTTCAATGAATCGTTTTTGATGCTGGCCGCGCTGTGCGTGGTCGCCATGGTGGCGGCATTGCAGTTGCGCGTGCCGCCGCCTTCCACCCCTTCCACCCCTTCCACCCCTTCCACCGGAGACTAGACCATGTGCCAGCTGCTCGGCATGAACTGCAACGCGCCCACCGACGTGACCTTCAGCTTTCGCGGCTTCGCACAGCGCGGCGGCCGCACCGACCACCATGCCGACGGCTGGGGCATTGCGTTTTTTGAAGGCGACAGCGCCGTGGACGGGCCCGGCGATGGCAAGGGGCTGCGCCATTTCGTTGACCACCTGCCGGCCTGCGCGTCGCCGGTGGCCGAGCTGATCCGCCGCTACCCGATCAAGAGCCGCAACGTGATTGCGCACATCCGCAAGGCCACGCAGGGCCGGGTGGCGCTGGAAAACTGCCACCCCTTCGTGCGCGAACTGTGGGGCCGCTACTGGGTGTTTGCGCACAACGGCAACCTGGTCGATTTTGCGCCGCGCCTGCACGGCAGCTTCCGGCCGGTCGGCTCCACCGACAGCGAACGCGCGTTTTGCTGGATCATGCAGGAGCTGGCCAAGTCGCATGCCGACGTTCCCAGCGTGCAGGAGCTGACGCTGACGCTGCGCGAACTGGCGGCGCAGGCGGCACAACACGGCACCTTCAATTTTCTGCTGAGCAACGGCCAGGCGCTGTGGGCGCATGCGTCAACCCAGCTGGTGTACGTGGAGCGCCGCCACCCGTTTGCCCATGCCACGCTGAGCGACGAGGACGTGAGCGTGAACTTTGAAGACCACACCCAGCCGACTGACCGGGTGGCGGTGGTGGTCACCGCGCCGCTGACCACCAACGAGACCTGGACGGCCTTTTCGCCGGGCGAACTCAAGGTGTTCCAGGGTGGCGTGCTGCTCGACGCCTGAACCCTGCGATGGCCGGTTTCAGGCCGCCAGCGCGGCTTCCAGCGCGTCGATGAACATCGCCGCCACGTCAAAGCCCATCTGGTCATGGATTTCCTGGAAGCAGGTCGGGCTGGTGACGTTGATCTCGGTCACGCAGTCGCCAATCACGTCGATGCCAGCCAGCAGCAGGCCGCGCGCGGCCAGGACCGGTCCCAGTGCCTCGGCAATCTCGAGGTCGCGCGTGGACAGCGGCTGCGCCACGCCCAGGCCGCCGGCGGCCAGGTTGCCGCGCACCTCGCTGCCCTGCGGAATGCGCGCCAGGCTGAACGGCACCGGCTTGCCGCCAATCACCAGCACGCGCTTGTCGCCCTTGACAATTTCAGGCAAAAACTTTTGCACCATCACGCTTTCGGCACCGTTCTTGTTCAGGGTTTCGATGATGCTGCCCAGGTTCAGGCCGTCGGCCCTGACCCGGAAAATGCCCATGCCGCCCATGCCGTCGAGCGGCTTCAAGATGATGTCCTGGTGCTCGGCATGAAAACGCCTGATGTCGGCGGCGTCGCGCGTCACCAGCGTCGGGCCGATGAACTCGGCGAACTCCATGATGGCGAGCTTTTCAGGGTGGTCGCGCAGCGCGCGCGGCTTGTTGAAGACCCTGGCGCCTTCGCGCTCGGCCTGCTCCAGCAGGTGGGTGCTGTAGACATATTCGCTGTCGAACGGCGGGTCCTTGCGCATGATGACGCAGCCGACGTCCTTCAGCGGCTGCGGCCGCTCGTGCGGAGGCTGCTGCTCGGCGGTGAACCAGTCCTGCGCATCGCCAGTGAGAATGATGTCGCGCACGAAGGCGGTCACCGGCGTGCCTTGCTGCCACATGATGTCCTTGGGCTCGCAGGCGCTGATGGTGTGGCCGCGCCGCTGCGCCTCGCGCATCATGGCAAAGGTGGTGTCCTTGTAGATCTTGAAGGATTCGAGCGGATCGGCAATAAAAAGGATGTTCATGGAATGGGAGGGGACCTGGCGGTCCGGGGTTGGTGGCGCCGGCACAGGATGGGCATGCGCGGCGGTGACTGGAGCGTATTGTTGTACAAACCGCGGGGCCGCGCCGGACGTCGTGTTGTCGTTGGCGGCATTGGCATGGATTTTCCATGGAACTCCGCCAGCGTCAACCCGGCGGCAGCCATGTGCTATTAATTAAGGAGCAGAAAACCCAATCAGGGATTGCGCAAGAGCCGGATTTTGCTTAAATCTCGATCTTGCTGCCCAGCTCGACCACGGAATTGTTCGGCAAATTCAGGAAATCCGCCGCACCGCTGGCGTTGTGGTGCATCTGCGCAAACAGCTTTTCACGCCAGGCGGCCATGCCGCTGCCGATGCTAGGAATCACCGTGTCGCGCGACAAAAAGTAGCTCGTGGTCATGGGCTCCAGCTGGCAGCCCCGGTTTTTGATCTGCTGCAGCGCCTTGGGCAGGTCCAGGTCGTTCTTGAAACCGTAGTGGACATTGACCTGCCAGCAGTCATGGCCCAGTGACTCCACTTCCAGCCGCTTGTTCATGCCGATCCAGGGCACCTCATGGTTGCGCACCGTGACAAACACGTTCTGCTCATGCAGCACCTTGTTGTGCTTGAGGTTGTGCAGCAAGGCGTTGGGCACCATGCCCGGCTCGGCGGTCATGAAGACCGCCGTGCCCTCGACGCGCTGCGGCGGGCTGACAAACACCGAATCGAGGAAGCTCGGCAGGTCGATGGCGTCGGTGCGCAGCTTTTCATTGAGCAGGCGGCGGCCTTCCTTCCAGGTGATCATCAGGGTGAACACCGCGCCGCCAATCGCCAGCGGAAACCAGCCGCCGGCGAACAGCTTCATCAGGTTGGACGCGAAAAACGCGAAATCGATCACAAAAAACACGCCGGTGGCAGCAAGGCACAGCCACAGCGGGTATTTCCAGCCGTAGCGAATCACGTAGAAGGTCAGCACGGTGGTGATCAGCATGTCGGTGCAGACCGCTATGCCGTAGGCCGCCGCCAGGTTGCTCGACGAGCGGAACATCACCACCGCCAGCACGATGGTGACAAACAGGCTCCAGTTGACAAACGGCATGTAGATCTGGCCGGTGTCGCGCACGCTGGTGTGCTCGATGCGCAGCCGGGGCAGGTAGCCCATCTGGATGGCCTGCTTGGTGACGCTGAAGGCGCCGGTGATCAGCGCCTGCGAGGCAATCACCGTGGCCATCGTGGCCAGCACGACCAGCGGGATCAGCGCCCAGTCGGGCGCCATCAGGTAAAACGGGTTCTTGACCGCTTCCGGGTTGTTCAGCAGCAGCGCGCCCTGGCCGAAATAGTTCAGCACCAGCGACGGCATGACCACCGAAAACCAGGCCAGCCGGATCGGTTTCTTGCCGAAGTGGCCCAGGTCGGCATACAGCGCCTCGGCACCGGTCACGCACAACACCACGGCGCCCAGGATGATGAAGGTGGTGCCCGGGTTCTCCCACATGAACATCAAGGCGTAATAAGGATTGATCGCCAGCAGGATCTCGGGGTGGGTCACGATCTGGGACACGCCCAGAATGGCCAGCACTGCAAACCAGACAATGGTGATGGGGCCAAAGAACTTGCCGATGCCGGCCGTGCCATGCTTTTGCAGCGCAAACAGCCCGAACAGGATGACCAGGGTGGTCGGAATCACCGCCTTGGTGAAGGTGGGCGAAATCACCTCCAGCCCCTCAACCGCCGACAGCACGGAAATGGCCGGGGTAATGACGCCGTCGCCATAAAACAGCGAGGTGCCAAAGATGCCGACCAGCAGCAGCACACGGCGCAACCGGGGCCTGTCCTGCACCGCCGTGGAAGCCAGCGCCAGCATGGCGATCAGCCCGCCTTCGCCGTGGTTGTCGGCGCGCAGCACCAGCGTGACATATTTCAGCGAAACGATGACGGTCAGCGTCCAGAAGAAGATGGACAGGATGCCGTAGACGTTCTCGGGCGTGAAAGGAACATGCCCGGAGCCGAACACCTCCTTGATGGCATACAGGACACTGGTGCCGATATCACCATAGACCACGCCAATGGCGCCTACGGTGAGTGCCGCGAGAGATGATTTTTGACTTGTCACAAAAGCTGCCCGTCTTGGAAAAAGGACTGGATTCGAGCACCGCCAGGGGAGGCCATGGCCCGTGGAAGGCTTGTCGAAGGGACCGCCATTTTGCACTCAGCCCATGGGCCTGGAAGCAGTGAACACCCGCGACCGGCAGAAACACGGGTTTTGTTGCACCGCGACAACTTGCCGGGCCACGCCCTGCCCGGCCGCACGCTCAGTCGTAAACTTCGGCATCCGGATCGGTCGCTTCCAGCTCGTAGCTGGCCGCCAGCATGGCCAGCCGGGCGACGACGCCGTACATGTAGAAGCGGTTCGGGGCGCTGGAGCCGGGCTTTTCACCATTTTGAGGCAGCCGGCCGCTGTCTGAAAACGACAGCGGCTCGTAACGCGCACCGGGCGCGTTGAGGTTCTCGTCCACGCCGCGCTCGGAATGCACCCGGTAAAAACCGCCAACCACGTAGCGGTCCATCAGGTAGACCACCGGCTCGGCCGCGGCATCGTTGATGCGTTCATTGGTCAGCACGCCTTCCTGGATGATGACTTCAGACGGTGGCGCAGCGTCGCGGGACGCGCCGGGCCTGGCTTTGGCCTTGCGCGCGATGGCTTCGAGTTCCTTGGCGTCATGCACGGTGATGACGCCCAGTCCCGACGTGCCGTTGTCGGGCTTGACCATGACGAACGGCTTTTCGTTGATGCCGTATTCCTTGTACTTGCGCTTGATGCGCGACAGCAGCGCATCGACATGCGTGCTCAGGCATTCCATGCCGCGCCCCTGGGCCAGGTCAACGTCATCGCATTGCGCAAACATCGGATTGATCAGCCACGGGTCAATGCCCAGCAGCTTGCCAAAGCGCTTGGAAATCTCTTCATAAGCCTTGAAATGGTTCGACTTGCGGCGTACCGTCCAGCCGGCATGCAGCGGCGGCAGCAGGTACTGCTCGTGCAGGTCTTCCAGCATGCCGGGAATGCCGGCCGACAGGTCGTTGTTGAGCAGGATGGTGCAGGGATCGAAATCCTTCAGTCCCAGCCGGCGGTCGGTGCGGATCAGTGGCTCCAGAACCAGGCTCTCGCCGTCGGGCAGTTGCACCGTGGTCGGCTCCTTGATGTCCGGGCTCAGCGAGCCAAACCGCACATTCAGGCCGGCCTGGTAAAAAATCTGCTTGAGCTGCAGCACGTTGGCCAGGTAGGACGGGTTGGGCGTGTGGTGTTCAGGCACCACCAGCAGGTTGCGCGCTTCCGGGCAGATTTTTTCAATCGCGGCCATGGCGGCCTGCACCGCCAGCGTCATCATCTGCGGCGTCAGGTGGTTCCAGCCGCCGGGAAACAGGTTGGTGTCGACCGGCGCGAGCTTGAAGCCGGCGTTGCGGATATCGACCGAGCTGTAAAACGGCGGCGTGTGCTCCATCCACTCGAGCCGAAACCAGCGCTCGATGGCTGGCGTGGTGTCCAGGATGCGCTGCTCAAGCTCGTTGATGGGGCCGGTCAGGGCGGTGATGAGGTGCGGAACCATGCGGCCACTTTCGATGGGGGATATCGTTATCTTGTTCGGTGATGCCGAATTCTAGGGCTTATGAATCCACCGGCCGCAACCGGCGTAACAGATGCGCAAATGGCCTACATGCCGCTCGGGCATACAAGCCGCCGGTTGCCGGGTGCCCCAGCGGTTCAGGTGCGGACCTCGCCCTGCCCCAGCACCACGTACTTGAGCGAGGTCAGGCCTTCGATGCCAACCGGCCCGCGCGCATGGAACTTGTCGGTGCTGATGCCGATTTCCGCCCCCAGCCCGTATTCGAATCCGTCGGCAAAGCGGGTGCTGGCGTTGACCATGACGCTGGCCGAATCGACCTCGCGCAGAAAACGCTGGGCATGCAGGTGGTCGCGCGTCAGGATGGCGTCGGTGTGGTGGCTGGAATAGCGGTTGATGTGCGCAATCGCCTCGTCCACGCCGCCCACCACCTTGATGCTGATGACCGGCGCGAGGTATTCCTCGTACCAGTCCTGCTCTGTGGCCAACACGATGCTTGCGACTGAACGAACAGCTGCCTGCGCCCGAAGGATATGCGCTGCAGCCTCATCGCACCGCATCTCCACACCCTTGGCGGCATAAATCGCCCCAATCAGCGGCAAGAATTCAGCCGCCACGCCGCGCGCCACCAGCAGGCTCTCGGTGGCATTGCAGGGGCTGTATTTCTGCGTTTTGGCGTTGTCGGCAATCTGCACCGCCATGGCGATGTCGCACGGGTCATCGACATACACATGGCAGTTGCCGTCCAGGTGCTTGATGACCGGCACCTTGGCATCACGGCTGATGCGCTCGATCAGGCCCTTGCCGCCGCGCGGAATGATGACATCGACAAACTGCGGCATGGCGATGAGATGGCCGACGGCTTCGCGGTCGGTGGTCGGCACCAGTTGCACGGCCTCCGCCGGCAGGCCGGCTTCAAGCAGCGCCTGCTGCACCAGCGCGCCCAGCGCCTTGTTCGACTCGATGGCCTCGGAGCCGCCACGCAAAATGCAGGCATTGCCGCTCTTGATCGCCAGCGCAGCCGCCTCGATCGTCACGTTCGGCCGGCTTTCGTAAATCATGCCGAACACGCCAATGGGCACGCGCATCTGGCCGACACGGATGCCGCTGGGCTGCTCTTTCATGCCGATGATCTCGCCAATGATGTCGGGCATGGCGGCCAGTTGCTCGCAGCCCAGCGCCACGGTTTCGAGGTCTTTGGCACCCAGCTTGAGCCGGTCCAGCAGCGGCCCGGCCAGCCCGGCAGCGGCCGCGCGGTCCAGGTCGCGCTGGTTGGCGGACTGCAGTTCGGCCAGGTTCTGCCGCAGCAATTTGGCCAGTCCGACAAGCGCTCTGTTTTTAATAGCTGCCGGCGCACGTGCCACTTGCGCAGAAGCCGTTTTTGCCTGTAAACCCATGGCTTGCATGCGCTTTTCCAGCGCGCTGCCGGCTGCGCTGGCGGGGGTCATGTCGTTTGGAAAAGTGGGCGCGTTCATGCCGCGTATTTTGCCTGCGTCACAAAGCTGGCGGGTGGGGCTGCCTTTGGGGGTGGACGCCCCGGCGCTGCATCATGTCTTCGCTCATGCCCTGCACGGCGCCAGGCGGCAGCATCGCCTGGGCGGCGGGATAGACGATGCTGTTTTCGTCATCGAGGTGTCCGCGGTACAGGGCCGCGAACTGGTCGAGCGCTACGGTCTGGACCGGCGTGAGCGGCAACCCGCCGAATGCAGGGCTGACGGCGATGGCCTGCAGCGTGCGGCGGGCTTCAAGCCACGCGGTTTCCATGTGCCGGTGGTCCAGAACCAGGCGCTGCACCAGCTTGCGCAGTCCAGCATCGGGTCCAGCCAGCAGCGGCGGGAACACATGCAGTTCCTCGTCCTGGTGGTGTAGCGGCGCGGCCAGGTCGAAGTAGCGCATCACGTCGCGTGCCGCCTGGCGAGCCGGCCCGTCGCAGCCCTTGTCCAGCAGGTGGCGCTGCAGTTTGCCCTGCAGCGCCAGCATGCGCTCGACCCGGTCATGGCAGGCGGCCAGCATCTCGAACGGCGCTTCAAGCCCGGCGGCCGGCGCGCTGTGGCCGGGCAGCATGACCGGACGGCGGGTGGGACGGGTGTCAGTGGCCATGTCAGCCGATCTGGACGGTATGGCCCTGCGGATCGAACGGAACATAGCCGCCATGCTCGCCGCGCTTGATGGCCTCGACCATGCGCTGCAGCGGCTCCTCTGCGTCTTCGCTGGTCGGCGCCTGGTTCACGCTGCCGGACATGGCGGCGGCAAACACGATGCCCCATGGGTTGGGGCCGAACTGGCTGGCCTCCTCGACCAGCGCGGCAAACGACGCCAGTTCGTCAGGGCGCTTGTCCACGCACATCAGCGGCACCAGCGCGCCGCCCTGCCCGGCCTCGAAACGCTCGCGCTGCGCGGGCGTCGCGTCATCGGGCAGTTCCACGCCGGCAAAGACAAACAGCAGGCGCTGCGGATCGGGCTGCGCGCGGGCGGCCTGCAAAAGATCGTCAAAAGTCGAAATGTCCATGCGGTATCCAGTCATAAAAAAAGTGAAAGCGCACGGCACGGCAGATCAAAAACCCACCACCGTGCCGCCGCCGGGCAAAAGGGTCCTGGCGAAGTCGGCCGGCACGGGCCGCAGGCGGGCAGTCTTGCGGCACTGCACGGTGCCGATGCTGACAAAGCACAGCGCGTGTTCGCCAGGCGCCAGCGTGAACAGCGCTGCAGCCAGCGCCCCGATTTCAGGGTCGGACGGCGCTGCAGCCAGCGCTTGAGCCGGTTCGGCCAGGACGTTCATCGGATGCCTCTCTTGCGCCAAGGCAGCAGTCAGCGCGCAGGCGACCCCGCCGGCCTTGGCAAGGCGATGCCGCGCAAGCGGCGGGCGCTCATCCGCACGTGCCCAGGTGGCCGCACTGGGTGCAGTAGTCGCAGCCGTCCTTGCGGATCACGGCAGGGGCGCCGCATTCGCTGCACTTCTTGCCGGCCATGACGGGCGGCGCCAGATGCGAGGCGACCTGCACGGGTTCGGCTGGCGCCAGGCTCACGGCGGCCAGGGCGGCGCGCCGGGCAATGATGTTCTGCACCGCATAGGCAATCGCCGCCACCTCGGAGTCGTGCCACAGCGGCACACGCGTGCCGTCGGCTTTTTCGTAGGTGCCGAGCCGCACCGGGCCCCGGTCCCAGGCGACCTTGCGCATGTCGCCGAGCGCGCGCTCCAGGAAGCCGCCACGCGCCGCCAGCGACAGCATGCGCATGCTCGACGTGATCCATTGCTGCGACTCGCCGCTCTGCCCCACGGGCATGAAGAACTCGATGGCGCGGTCGACCATGCCGGTGCCGCTGGCGGCGGGCACCGGCAGGAACGACACCACGATGTACAGCGTCTTGTGGCCTTCCTGCGTCCAGTATTCGACCTTTTCCGCGACCGCCGACAACGCGCCCTTAGGCCGGCTTTCAATCACCGTGCGCATCGGGTCCACCAGGGCCGGGGCAGCCACGGCGGGTGGGGCTTCGGGCGTGGCATGGGTTTCCAGCACCGCGCCCAGAATGGCATTGGGCCGGTAGGTCGCCAGGCCCTTCAATCCGGCGCGCCAGGCCTGGTGGTACAGGCTCTTGAAGTCGTTGTAGGCAAAGTCGGCCGGCACGTTCACCGTCTTGGAAATCGCCGTGTCGACGAAGGGCTGCACCGCCTGCATCATGGCAATGTGGCTGGTCGCCGACATCTCCAGCGCCGAGACGAAATAGTCGGGCAGCTGGTCCACGTCGCCGCCCAGTTCGCGGTACAGGCGCCAGGCGTGGTCCTCGACCGCGTAGTCGGTGGTGCTGCCGTCGGACTCGCGCTTCTTGCGCTTGTACATCCACGAAAACGCCGGCTCGATGCCGTTGGAGGCGTTGTCGGCAAAGGCCAGGCTGACGGTGCCGGTCGGCGCAATCGACAACAGGTGGCTGTTGCGGATACCACTGGCGCGAATCGCCTGCTGCAGTTCGGCCGGCAAGCGGCTGGCAAAGGTGCCGGGCGCCAGGTAGCCGTCGGCGTCAAACTTGGGAAAAGCGCCCTTTTCCTTGGCAAGCGCGCTTGATGCGGCATAGGCAGCGTCGCGCAGGCGTTCGGCGATGCGGGCGGCCATGTCGCGGCCATCCGGCGCGTCGTAGCGCAGGCGCAGCATCGTCAGCGCATTGCCCAGGCCGGTAAAGCCGACGCCGATGCGGCGCTTGGCAGACGATTCGGCCTGCTGCTGCGGCAGCGGCCAGAAGGTCACTTCCAGCACGTTGTCGAGCGCCCGCACCTGCGTGGCGACCGAGGCTTCAAACGCTTCAAAATCAAACGCCGGCTCGCCATCAAAGCCAAACGGATGGCGCACAAAACGCGTCAGGATGATGGGGCCAAGGTCGCAGCAGCCGTAGGGCGGAAGGGGTTGCTCGCCGCACGGGTTCGTCGCCGCAATCGCCTCGCAGTAGCGCAGGTTGTTGTCCGTATTGATGTTGTCCAGAAACAAAATGCCCGGCTCGGCAAAGTCATAGGCCGACGTCATCACCGTGTCCCACAACTCGCGCGCCGCCACCGTCTGGTAAACCCACAGGCCGTCGGCACGCTGGAAGGCGCCTTTGGCAATCAGGCCGGCGCCGGGCTTGGCCTGGTGCACCAGTTCCCAGGGCTGGTCGTCGTTCAGCGCCTGCATGAAGGTGTCAAGCATGCCGACCGACACATTGAAGTTGTTCCAGCGGCCGGGCGTGCGCTTGGCGGTGATGAATTCGTGCACATCGGGGTGGTCGATGCGCAGCACGCCCATCTGCGCGCCGCGCCGGGCGCCCGCGCTTTCGACCGTGGAGCACGACTGGTCAAACACATTGATGTAACTGCACGGGCCTGAAGCCATCGACGACGTGCCCTTCACCTCGGCGTTGCGCGGCCGGATGCGCGAGAAGTCGTAACCGACGCCGCCGCCGCGCCGCATGGTTTCGGCGGCTTCGCGCAGCGCCTCGTAAATGCCGGGGTAGCCTCCGTCGTCCACGCCCTGTATGCAGTCGCCGACCGGCTGCACGAAGCAGTTGATCAGCGTCGCCTGGATGGCCGTGCCCGCCGCGCTCATGATGCGGCCCGCGCCAATCGCGCCGGCATGCAGGTTTTCGAGGAACAGGGCTTCGTGCTTTTCGCGTTCGGCCGGCAACTCGACCGACGCCAGCGCCCGCGCCACGCGCCGGTACACATCTTCCAGGCCACTTTCACCGGGCTTGAGGTACTTTTCCTTCAGCACGTCGTGGCTGATCGGCTGGGTGGCGGTCAGGTCTTGCGGCCGGCCGAAATGTTCGCGTTTCATGGGGTGGGTTCCTTAGGGGGAAAGGGAAGGCGCGCGAGGCGCATGTCGCCCGCAGCCGTGGAATTTCAGGTTCTGGCGCAAGCCGTACCGCTCAAAAGGCAGCCGCCGCGCAAGCAGCAAGAATAGACCTTTTTTACCGATGCGCTGACTGCAGAGTGGGCGCTGGCCCGCAGATTCAAGCGCACTCTTGATGTAGCGCAACCATGCGTCATGGCTGTTTTCAGACCATTGACCCCGATGTCGCTGTCATGCTGGCGCGGCGTCAAACGCGTTTTTTCAGAACTTGCCAATGTTTCTTTTTTTGGATCAAATATGGCCTTGGCGCTTACTGAGCATGCGCAAGCAGCTATTTATTTGATAGCGATCATAGCTTGGGCGAGCGTCTGGCTGCGTGTCGCCGAAAGATGGCGCCGCCATTCCTGCCGCTACGTCCTTGAGCGTGAACCAGGCGAATCCCGACTGGGCGGGCGGCGTCTGGGCCAGGTCGAGTGCGCCCGGACGGCCCTGCGAGGCTGAACCGCTTCAGGACCATTGCAAAACTCGGGTTGCCTTCGCCGGGAAGCGCCTGGTAAAGGCTCTTGCGCAACTGGTGTGACCTCGTCGGGCACGCGCCGCATTGCCGTAAACCATGCAACGGGCGCCATAGTGGCGCGCAGTCACAGCAAAACGATGTTCGACCTCGCCCAAGGTGCCGTGGACGAGATTGAAGCGGGCAAGCCGTCCAGATTCTGGTTTTCCCACAGTGATCGCCGTTGGCATTCGCGGGTTGCCGAATAAAATATTGCGTTGTGCAACAAAAGTTGCTTTGTGATTCAATGCGCTTTCACCCTGCAATTTCAGGCCCTATCGCTTCTCTTCAATCGTTAAAAGCAAAATGTCAATAAATCAACTTATCTATATCAGCCAAGCTGTCCGGAAAATGTCTTCGGCAGAGCTCGGCGCCATTCAAAACAAAGCCAAATCCAACAATGAACTTGTCGATGTAACCGGAAGCCTGTTTTACAACGGAGGCTGGTTTTTACAGGTCTTGGAGGGCCCGATAGCTACCCTGAACACTCTATTTCACAAGATAGAAAAAGACCCCCGTCATAAGAATTCACGTCTTCTCTACAACGAGCCCGCGAAATTTCGAACTTTTACTCGTTGGAGCATGAACATGACCAATTTAGAGGATCGACAAGCCGACAAGTACGATGAACTGGTTGAAGTCATCGAAGCCGCGAAAACGGATCGCAAAATTGGTTCCGCGTCGCCTGCGGTGACATTGCTCAAGATTTTCAAGAACTAAGCGCCACGCTTGATCCGGTCCCATGAAGTGATCGGCCTCGTCAACAAACCGCCGCGCTGACAAAAAGACAGGGCCCGCGCCATACGGCCTGGGCCATGCCTGAAACCGCACCACGCTAAATCTAGCGACTGAAGGCGGCCTGAAGATCGCGCTGGCTGGGGGCGCTGCCACCTTGCAGCATGAGCATCAGCAAGATGCGCGCTTTTGGGGGTGACAGGTCATCGGCCATCACGGCGCCGGCGTCGGCCAGCGTTTTTCCGCCGCCTTCAAAACCATAGTTGGGCAACACCCGCCCTGTCGGGACGCGCGTCGAAATGACGACCGGCACGTTTTTCGACAACGCGTATTTCACCGCATTGAACATCGGAATGTTCACGTTGCCCCAGCCCAACGCCTGGATGACCAGCCCTTTGGCGCCGTTGTCCACGGCGGAGCGGACCAGTTTGCCGTCCGCGCCACCGTACATTGCGACAATTTCGACATCAGGCATCTTGTCAGTGCGGATCGGGATGTGCAGGCGGCGCAGCGGCGCGCGCGCAAAAGTGACCCGGTCGTAGTCCACCACCCCGAGGAAACCGAACTCGCCAGACTTGAAGGTTTCAACACTGGAGGTGTGGGTCTTGGTGGCCTCGCGGGCGGCATTGATCTGGCTGTTCATGGCCAGCAAAACCCCCTTGGACCTGGCCTGCGGCTCGACCGCGATGCGCACCGCATTGATCAGGTTGTGCGGGCCGTCAAAATCCGGCTCGGACGCGTTGCGCTGCGCGCCAATCAGCACCACCGGCTTGTCCGAGTTGACCGTCAGGTCGAGCCAATACGCTGTTTCTTCCAGGGTATCGGTGCCATGCGAGACGATGACGCCGGCCACGTCCGGGCGCGCCAGCGATGCCTGAACCGCCTTGGTGAGCTGGATCCAGCGCGGCGGGTCCATGTAATCGGAAGGCACATTGGAAATGTTGTTGACCTCCACTTTGGCGTACTTGGCAACCTCTGGCACGGTGGCCAGCAGGTCTTCGCCCGAAATGGCGGGCACGGGGGCTTTTTTGATTGGATCAATCTTCATGGCGATCGTGCCGCCGGTGGCGATCAACGCCACCACGGGCTGTTGTGGCTGGGCAATGGCCGCTGCCGATACCAGCAGCGCCAACCCTGCCAGTTTGAATTTTGAAGTACGCATAAGACCTTTCGTTGGTGAATTTTCTTGAAATCCGGTGATTGAAAACAGACAGATTTTTCAGGATCGAAGTGCAGTCTATCCTGCAAGCCCCGCCGCTACTTGTCATTGAATCCGAGGTAATTGCGCTCTTGGCATTGCAAAAATCACCCAGCAAGATGTTTGCCATTGGCCGGTATTCGACAGATTCCCCATCGCATCAGCGGCGGCTCAAGATCAGCGCGGCGTATTAATCGCGGCCGTGGTGCTGTGCAGACCGTGCGAGCCGCCATAAGGCGGAATGAAGGCGGCGACGTTGCGCACGATGAACAGCTCGCCAGGGCCGTTGCCGGTCAGCAGGTAGGGCACCAGGCGCAAATCCGGGGAGCCGATGAACAGCGTCTTGGGGTGCTGGCCTTGCGACATCAGGTCCTGAAAACGCTGCTGGTGCAGGGGAAAGTAGTCGGACTTGAAACACCGCAAGCGCAGCAGAGATGCGTCGTTGCGCGTCAGCTCCAGCAGCGCTTTTTCGGCATGCACGGTGAGCGCCTGCACGTTCACGCAGGGCGTAACGGCAAACAGAATACGCCGCCGATGCAACGCCTGGCCGACCACGAACCGCGACGGATTGGCGTCGAAATAACGCTGGCATTCGTCTTCGTTCGGCTGCGGGCTTTGCACTTCGGCGTCGACCATCACCTCGATGATCTGGCGCTCGGCCTCGCCCACCTCGGGCGTGGCTGCGCACCACCTGGTCGGTCTTGTGGCTGGTGTAGCGGATGCGCTCGTCAAACATGCGGCGGTAGATCAGCATGCTCAAGCCGATAAAGCAAATCACGCCAAACATCATCCAGACCATTAAGCAGAAGGTGAACGCCAGCGTGCTGACGATCAGCACCGACCAGGCTTTTCTGGAATTGTTCAGCTCGGACGCCATGTTGTTCTGTTGGGACATGGCATGACTGTCGGTTTTTGTCGGGCTTTTGAACATCCTCCGTTGGAACGCAACCGGATCGCAGACGAACGATGTCCCGCCCAGTGGCCATCGTTCTGAAGGACTACTGCCCCGTCAATTCAGGAAAGTTTGGTGCAGGTCAACGTCCGTTTGGGCGATGAATGCGAGGGGCAGGCTGCGCAACCGCACAACTTCATGAAATTTATGTCTTTTAGACCGACGGCGCATGACTGGTATGTACTTGCAGCTATTAAAAAAATAGCATTCAAGGCCAAGTCAGCCTTGTGTGATGCGTACCAATAAACAGGCTCTTGTAACATGTACATGCAGATTGGTCGTTCAGTCCGTCATGTTGCACCTGACCCATCGCCGAGTTTTCACAAGGTAATTTCCCCATGTCTTTCATCCCTCAGCTTGTGAAAATCAGCGCCTGTTCACTCACCTTGATGCTCTCGGCGATCTCGGCGATCTCGTCGGCTTCTGCGGCGTCGGCCACCGTGCCCGAAGGCCCCGCCGGAGACGCCTTTTACGCGCCGCCTTCTGCACTGCCTGCCGGCAAGCGCGGTTCACCCATCTACGCCCGCGCGCTTGAGGGCACGATGCGCCTGCCCAGTGCGGCCAAAAACACCCTGCTGCTGTACCGCTCTCTTGACGACAAGGGGCGTCCCACCTTGGTTTCGGGCACGGTGTCGATTCCGGCAGGCCAGGCGCCTGCAGGTGGCTGGCCCGTCATCAACTGGACGCATGGCACCACCGGCTTGAACGAGATCTGCGCACCATCACGCGATACGGACAAGGGGCCGGAACATCCCTACATCAAGGTCACCAGCCATTTGCTCGACAACTTCGTCAAGAACGGCTATGCCGTGGTCGCCACCGACTACCAGGGCCTGGGCGTTGCGGACTTTCATCCTTTCCTGCAAGGCGTGCCGAATGCACGCAACGCGCTCGACCTGCTGCGCGCCGCCCGCACACTGGAGCCACAAATCGGCAAACGCTACGCGGTCGTGGGCCATTCCCAGGGCGGTCAGGCTGGCCTTTTCGCTGCGGCGCAGGGTCCGTCCTATGTGCCCAATTTCAAACTGGTCGGCAACGTTGCATTTGCACCAGCATTACAAATCGCCGGCCGCCTCAGAGCCGTCATGGCTTCGGATAGCACCGAGCTGTCGCTGCCCTACGTGCTGTATGTGCTGCAATCGTATTCAAAGACCGATCCGTCGATCAATCTGGCCCGCATTCTGACGCTGCAAGCCATTGAGCATTTGCCGGACCTTTACCAACAGTGCATGACCCATGCGCTGACCACCGGGTATTGGGCCAGTGCGATTGCCAAAGACCAGTTCGTGGCCAAGCCGGATCTGACAAAATTCCTGAAACTGGGAGCCAGGAATGAACCAGGCACCTTGAAAATCTCCGTTCCCACCCTGATCGTGCAGGGATCAGCCGACGTCACCGTATTCCCCGGCACCACCGACCTGCTGACCCGGCAACTGTGCGCCAAGGGAAATGTCCTGAACTACAAGGTATTTGCTGAAGCTGACCACGAAGGCTCGATGGTGTCAGGCCAGACCACCGCGCTGGAATGGGTAGACGCCCGCTTTGCCGGAAAAACCGCCGTCAATGACTGCAGCGCATTGCCTGCAGCGGCCAGGCGCTAAGCCCGGACGGGCTGGAATAGACACCAGCCGGATTCGGCCAAAAATTCAAGCTGGATTTCTGCTGAATCATTGCGGAGTGAATGGCCGCTGCGCGCTTGGCGCATGTTTGGCGGACGTAAACCAGGTGCAGGAGCACCAGCCCGCAGTTGCTCAAACCCTGGTTGAAAGGCTTGCAAAACAGTTAAGCAATTGCACGCCATCCACCGTCCGGATAGCGTGAAAGCGGCCCGGGTCCCGGTTCGACTTCAGTTGGCTTTAACACGCCAAGCGCTTGATTTTAATAAGTATTTACCCTATTTTCTACTTCAGCATCTATGATACGGTCCCATCCGTTTTGTATACAAAGCAGAATACAAAATGGCAAGCAAATCAAACACGGCACCCGGCGTGCCGGGTCAACGGGCTCGGAGCGACAACCGCCCAAAGGACACAGGCATGCAATCG
This sequence comes from Polaromonas sp. CG_9.11, assembly GCF_015752225.1. Taxonomy (NCBI): domain Bacteria; kingdom Pseudomonadati; phylum Pseudomonadota; class Betaproteobacteria; order Burkholderiales; family Comamonadaceae; genus Polaromonas; species Polaromonas sp. CG_9.11. Next base: position 88,705 of record NZ_JADOVE010000013.1, on the reverse strand, counting down.
AACAACGACAACGCTTTAAAACCGGTTACCCGGCAAGAAAAATCGTGGGGCTGGTTTGCCATATTCAATGTCTGGGCCAACGACATCCAGTCCCTGTTTGGCTACAGCCTGGTGGCGTCTTTGTTTATTTCATTTGGCGTCAGCGGCTGGACGGCATTTGCCGCCTTGATCACCGCAGGCCTGTTTGTGATGTACATGGTCAACCTGTCAGGCGCGGCAGGCGAACGCTACGGTATTTCGTATCCCGTGTTTGCCCGCGCCAGCATGGGAACAGCGGGCGCCAAGCTGCCGGCCATCTTGCGAGCCGTCGTTGCCGTGTTTTGGTACGGTGCACAGGTTTACTTCGCATCAACCGCTTTGTCGTTGTTGATCAAGACCCTCACCGGTGCCGAATCCAACGTCCTGTTTTTGGGCTTGAGCGGCATCGACTGGGTGGCTTTCCTGTTCGTCTGGGCGTTTCACATCTTCATCTTCTGGCGCGGCATGAATTGGGTTGAAGGTTTCTTGAACCTGGCGGGCCCGTTTGTGTATGTCGTGATGATTGGCCTGGTGGTGGTGCTGTGGTCCAAGTCAGACGGCCAGCTGCTTTCAGCCGCGCAAACCATTTTTGCCAACCCCAAAGCGACCTGGAAGACCGAGATGTCTGGCTTTGTCGCCATCTTTGGCACCATGGTGGCTTACTTTGCGGCGGTGATGGTCAACTTCAGCGACTTTTCCCGCTATGCAAAAGACAAGCAAGCCATGGTCAAGGGCAACCTCATGGGCTTGCCGCTGAACATGATCTTGTTTTCTGCCCTGGCCTTGCTGACAACCGCTGGCGCCGCCGTCGTGTACGGTGAAGCCATCATCAACCCGACTGAAATCGTGGAGCGTGCCGACAGCGTGTTCTTCAGCATCGTCGCAGCCATCACGTTCTTTGCCGCCACCGTCGGCATCAACCTGGTCGCCAACTTCATTCCTGCGGTCAACGGCATTGCCAACCTGTCACCCTCGACGATCAGCTTTCGCAAAGCGGGCTTGATCACCTCAGGCTTCGCCTTGGTCATTGGTGGTTTGTGGACAGCCGTGATCAGCCAGATCGGCATTGGCGGCTTTGTCAACACACTGGGCGCAACACTGGCGCCATTGTTCGGCATTTTGATTGTTGACTACTACGTGGTGCGCAAACAGGAGCTCAGCCAGGCAGACCTCTACAACATGGAAGGCGGCCGGTACCACTACAAAAACGGCTGGCACGACAACGCCGTCATGGCCTTCGCCATCGGCGCCGTTTTCTCGGTGGCCGCTGTGTGGGTGCCCGTGCTGAGCGACCTGTCTGGCTACGCCTGGATTATTGGCGCGGCATTGGGCGGCATCATTTACTACGCACGCACCAGAAACATGAAGCTTGCCTGAGCCGCAACGCAAGACCACCGGCCGGTTTTGCCAAAACACGGCGAGCGCGTCTGTTATGAAAATGAGTTGGTCTTGCAGACGACTTTCAAGAAATCTTCTGAAAATTTCGTCATTCAGGCCGTTGGCGCATGACTGGCATTCGCCAGCAGCTATCAATAAATGAGTAAGGCCTGTTTCGGCTCAACCCGCATCCAGGCCGGCGGCCACCACGGCGGCTTGCACGCGCGACGTGAGTTGCAGCTTGCTGCAGGATGTGCTGGACATGGATCTTGACCGTGGTTTCTGCAATGTCGAGCTTGCGCGCAATCAGCTTGTTGCTGTCGCCCAGGGCGATCAGGGCCAGCACTTCACGCTCGCGCGCCGACAACAGGTCGATGCCCGGGCGCGCGGGCACGGGCTCCCCGGCCACCTGCGCAGTCATGTCAGGCAAGGCCGCCGGTTCAGGCGCGGCTGGCGCGGATTTGCCGCGAAAGGCGGTGACCCGCTTGGTCATCATTTCCGGGCTGATGACCGATTCGCCGGCCAGCACCTTGATGATGAATTCGGACAGGTGGTCGAGTTCCACGGTTTTCAGCAGGTAGCCGTCGGCGCCGGCCTGCAGCGCAGCCGCCAGGTCGTTTTCGTTTTCGCTGACCGTCAGCATCAGGATGCGGATGCCGGGCGCCGCTGCTTTCAGCGAGGCAATGCCGTCCACCCCCAGAACACCGGGGAGGTGGTTGTCGAGCAACACCAGGTCGGGTGGGTCCTGCGCCACGCAGCGCAGCGCCTCGCCGATGTCGCCGGCCTGGCCGGTCACCTGGAAACGCGCGTCCTGCGACAGCAAGGCCATCAGGCCCCGACGAAACAGCGTGTGGTCATCGACCACCAGCAGGCGGATCAGCTCCATGACGGGAGCCTTCGCAAAATACTATCAATTAAATAGCAAACTATACATATGGATATTGCGCCAGAGGCATTTTTCATGGCTATTCAGTCGTGGAATGTCGGGTGTTGGTCACTGGAAACGCATCAGCCCGGCCAGCGACTCCAGCGCCAGCCCGGTGATGGCCGTGCCGCTGCTTTTGGCCACCGGATGCGCGGGCAATGTCAGGCTTGCAGTGGTGCCCTGCCCCGGCTTCGAGATGATTTCAACCTGGGCGCCAATGCCGTCGGCGCGCTCGCGCATGATTTTCATGCCGACATGGGTGGGTCCATGTCCCTCGCGGGAATCGAAACCAATGCCGTCGTCACGCACCCTGAAGCGCCACTGCGCACCCTTGAGCACTTCGAGCTCGACCTGGCTGGCGCCGGCATGCTGGCGCACATTGGACAGCGCTTCCTGCAGCACATGCAGCACCTGCACCTGCACGTCGGGCGGCAGCGGCAGGCCGTCGCCATGAACCTTGAGATGTGTCGGCAAACCGGTCTGGTGCTGGAATTTCTGCAGGGTTTCCTGCAGCGCCTGGTGCATCTGTTCGGCCTGGCCTTTCTGGGCAGCGATGCGCAGCAGTTGCACCTGGATCTTCAGGAACACCAGCGACTGCGCTGTCGAGTCGTGCAGTTCACGCGCCAGCATGGCGCGCTCCTCAGCCACGGCCGCTTCGCGGGCCAGCGCGTCGAGCAGTTCGGTTTCTTCCGCGCTCAGGGTGACGGCGCTGCGAGAGAACAGGTTGAACTCGCCCAGCAGGCGCTGCTGCAGCCGGATTGGCACGCTGACTGGCGTCGTCGGATCAGCGCACCGCCCCTGCGTCGGCCTTCATGAGCGCGCGCACACGCTGGGCAAAACCGCGCGCCAGCTCGTCGATGCTGGCGGCCCGGGCCAGGAAGGCGCTGACTTCATAGAGCGCCGCCAGCCGCAGCCGCTGCGCCTCGATGTGCCGGGTCCTGGCCTCGACCTGGGACTCCAGGCCGTGGTACATCGACTCCAGGGTGCCGGCCATGCGGTTGAAGCCGGCGGCCACCTGGCCAAACTCGTCCGCGGTGTCTACCTCGATGCGGGTCGCAAATTCTCCAGCCTCGACCTTGCCCAGCCCCTGGCGCAGCCGGCTCAGGAGACTGATGACATACAGGTAGCCGGTGTAGCGCATGACGACCGCCCCGCCGATGGCCAGCGCCATCATGGCGAACTGGAACAGGTTGAGAATCGCGGTCAGCCGCGACAGGTGCCGCTCGATGGCCAGCACGAAACGGTCGATGGCCTCGACAAAATCGCCGGCCGTCTGCAGCGATGCCTCCACCGGCAAGGGCGGCACGGCCAGCCAGTGCTGGCGCTGCTCCTGCCACAGCGACTCGACCACGGCAAACTGCTGGCGGACCTGGTCATCCCAGGGCACGAACAGCGGCCGGGACGCATCGCCGCGGCGCATCACCAACAGGCTGTCTTCAAAGTGGCCAATCAAGCGCTGCAGTTCGGCGGGGGGCGCGCCGGCATGCACGGCGCTGGTCAGGCGCCAGGTCTGCATGCGCATGCGCCCGGCTTCATTCACCGCCGCAGCGCCGCCCTCAAGCTGCCAGGTCACCCACAAGGTCAGCCCGATCGATGCCAGCGCCAGGACCAGCAGGCTGGCGCCGATGCGCAGCAGCTTTTTGGAAAGGGAGGCGTTGTGCAGCATGGCTTGACGCCCTCATGCCTGCGGTCCTTGCCGGCTGGCCGGGGACGACCCGCGCGATGGCGCCGCGCAATGCTCGGACACCATGCCGGCCAGCCGGTGCAGCGCCTGCCAGCCGCTGGCGGGCCAGTCGGGCTGCTTCAGGCCCTTGACGATGCCATCGACCTTTTGCGCGGCATCGAGCAACCGGGCCAATACGGCATCGCTCATGCCAGGCAGCACGCGTTCATAGAGTTTTTCCTTCGCCCCCCAGACGCGGTTGTCGCGCAGCGCCATCGGCATGGGCCGGCCGGCGCGAATCGCGTCTTTCACCCGCTTCATGCTGCGGATGTCTTCGCTAAGGGCCCAGTGCACCAGCACTTCGGACTCGCCTTCGGATTGCAGGCCGTCGATCATTCGCGCGGCGCGAATCGCCTGGCCGCCCAGCACCGCCTCGGACAGCTTGAACACGTCGTAGCGCGCCACGTTGAGCACGGCATTTTCAACCTGGTCAAAACCGAGTACGCCGTCGCCCGTGACCGGGTAAAGCAGCGCCAGTTTCTGGATTTCCTGGTGCGCGGCCAGCAGGTTGCCCTCGACGCGGTCGGCAAAAAACTGCAGCGTGCGCTGGCCTTCCTCGCCATTGGCCACGCGCTGGCCCTGCTGCTGCAGCCGCTGGGCGATCCACTGCGGCAGCATGGGCCGGCCAATCGGCTCGAACTTGACGGTGACGCCAAAACTGTCGAGCGCACCAAACCAGGCGCCCTTGGTGGTCATGCCGTCCAGCCGGGGCAGCATCACCAGCGTCAGCGTCGAGTCGTCGCCCTGCGCGCGCTCTGCCAGTTGCTGCAGCGCCACCGAGCCGTCCTTGCCCGGCTTGCCGCTGGGAATGCGGACCTCGACGATCTGCTTGTCAGCAAACAGGCTGAGCGAGCCGCCGCTGGCCAGCACCTCGCTCCAGTCGAAATGCGCGCCGGAGACCGTGTGCACCGTGCGTTCGGTGTAGCCCTGGCTCCGGGCCGCCGCGCGCAGGGCATCGGCAAATTCCTGCACCAGCAAAGGCTCGTCGCCATGCAGGGTGTAGAGGCTCCTCAAGCCGCGCTTGAGGTGTTCGGACAGTTGGGCGGGGGCCAGTTGCATATTGGAGTGATTCTAGGAGCTAGGAAAGCCGGTAGGTTTCCAGGTGAATGCTGGTTTCGGTGTTGCTGATGCCCTTGAGCAGGCGGATGCGTTCAAGCACTTTGGCCAGGTCCTGCAGGTTTTCGGCGCGCAGTTCAGCCAGCAGGTCCCAGCGGCCATTGGTGTCGTGCAGCGTGGCCACGCCGGGCTCGCCCAGCAGGCTGGCGATGACAGTGCGCGTCTGGTTGCCCTCGACCGCAATGCTCATCCAGGCTTTGATTTCGTTGCGCGGCACATCGGGCCTGAGGCGCACGGTGTAGCCCACGATGACGCGGTCGTCTTCCAGCCGCCGGATGCGGTTGGTGACCGTGCCGCGCGATACGCCCAGCCGGGCGGCCAGCGCGGCCACGGGCAGGCGCGCATCCTGGCGCAACAGGGCAATGAGTTGGTGGTCGGTTTCATCCATTCAGGCATCCTAGCCTGTCATAACGTCAATAAACTGGCTATTTACCAGCATTGTTGACACTTGTTATTGATTCGCGGCTGAAACACACTGGCTGTCATCTTTGTAAAACAATGCGAGACACTTATGAACACCACCGCCACCACCAGCCTGAGCACCCTGTTTTTAAGCCCGCAGGATGTGGCGGGCATCGTCAGCCGCCAGGGTATGGTCCAGACGCTGCAAGGCATGGCCGACTGCATTCGCCAGGATTTTTTGCGCTGGCAAAGTTTTGACAAGTCGGCCCGCCTGGCCAGCCATTCGCCCGGCGGCGTGATCGAACTCATGCCGATTGCCGATGCCCACACCTACACCTTCAAATACGTCAACGGCCATCCGAAAAACACCGCGCTCGGCCTGTCCACCGTGATGGCGTTCGGCGTGCTGGCGGATGTGGCAACCGGCGTGCCGCTGCTGGTCAGCGAACTGACTCTGACCACCGCCCTGCGCACGGCCGCCACCTCGGCGCTGGCAGCGCGCGCGCTGGCCCGGCCTGGCAGCCGCGTGATGGCGCTGATTGGCAATGGCGCGCAAAGCGAGTTCCAGGCACTGGCGTTTCACCACCTGCTGGGCATTGAGGAAATCAATTTGTACGACCTCGACGCCGCTGCCACCGCCAAGCTGATGCGCAACCTGCAGGCCAACCCCGACACGGCAGGCCTGCGCCTGCGGGCCTGCGGCAGCACCGCCGAAGCCGTGCGGGAGGCCGACATCGTGACCACCGTGACCGCCGACAAGACCCATGCCACCATCATCACGGCCGGCATGCTCAAGCCGGGCACGCACCTCAATGCGGTTGGCGGCGACTGCCCGGGCAAAACCGAAATCCATGCCGATGTGATGACGGCCGCCAAGGTGTTTGTCGAGTACGAACCGCAAACCCGCCGGGAAGGCGATTTGCAGCAGATGGCGCAGGACTTTGCCGTGACCGAGTTGTGGCAGGTGCTGTCGGGCGAAAAGACGGGGCGTGACAGCGCAGCGCAGATCACGATGTTCGACTCGGTCGGCTTTGCGCTTGAGGATTTCTCGGCGTTGCGGTATCTTCACGACACCGCGCAGGCGCTGGCGGCAGGCAGCACCATTTCCCTGATTCCGCGACTGGACGACCCGAAGAACCTTTACCAGCTGGTCAGGCCGGCTTTTTCTGCTGAACCGTTGGAGAATCCTCCTTCAGACCCGCTCAATGCGTCCGCCGCTTCTGCTCACCCCGTGATCCCGGCTGACGAAAAGCCGGTTGCAGTGGCATGACTCCAGCTCTCCAACACCGAATCGACACCCACATGACACGACACATCCGACTCATAGGCGCACCCACCGATGTTGGCGCGGGCACGCGCGGCGCCTCCATGGGCCCAGAGGCCTTTCGCGTTGCCGGACTGCAACCGACACTGGAAGGCCACGGCCTGCGCGTCACCGACTGGGGCAACGTCAGCGGACCGGCCAACCCGTGGCAGGCCCCCGTCAGCGGCTACCGTCACCTGGGCGAGGTAGCCGCCTGGAACCAGGCGGTGCATGAGGCAGTGCATGCCGCGCTGGGCGACGGCGAAATGCCCCTCCTGCTGGGGGGCGACCATTGCCTGGCCATTGGATCGATCAGCGCGGTGGCCCGTCATTGCCGCCAGTTGGGAAAAAACCTGCGCGTCTTGTGGCTGGACGCCCACACCGACTTCAACACCCATGAGCTGACGCCTACCGGCAACACGCACGGCATGCCGGTGGCGGTGCTGTGCGGCCACGGCCCGGCGGAGCTGACGGGAATTGGCGGCGTGACACCCGCCTTGCCGCCGTCGGCTTTTCGCCAGATCGGTATCCGCAGCGTGGACGAAGGGGAAAAACGTTTCGTCAGGCAATCGGGCATGGAGGTATTCGACATGCGCTGCATCGACGAAATCGGCATGAAGCGCACCATGGAAGCAGCGCTGGCCGGCATCGACGACAACACGCACCTGCATGTGAGCTTTGACGTGGATTTTCTGGACGCCAGCTTCGCGCCCGGCGTCGGCACCGCCGTCAAGGGCGGACCCACCTACCGCGAAGCCCAGCTGTGCATGGAAATGATCGCCGACACCGGCCGCATGGCATCGCTCGACGTGATGGAACTCAACCCGGCACTCGACGTGCGCAATGCCACCGCCGAAGTGGCGCTCGACCTGATCGAAAGCCTGTTCGGCAAAAGCACGCTGATGCGCCGGGGCTAAAACGAGATCGCCTGGCATATCCGGCGCGGCGCTCAAAGCTCGACAGATTGCCATTTGCTATTTTATTTATAGCTGCTTACTCATATCCAGCATGCGCAAAAGGCATATTCGATACTGAAAATTTTTTCTGATCAGAATATGCACCTCTCAAAGGCTGAAAACCAGCCAACACCAGCAGGGAAGGCAGAACCCGCTTTACCGTGCCGAAGGCTCAGCGGCCTATCAGGAGGCAGCGAACCAACAGCGGAAAGCGCAGGACGCTCATCCCCACCAGCAGGGGCCGCGGAACCGGCTTTGCCGGGCCGCAGGCGCAATAGCCCCCTCGGGGGGCAGCGACCCGCGCAGCGGCGGAGCGTGGGGGCCTAACTCACACACCAGGGCGCCGTGTCATGCGCCAGCCCCATCCACAAGGCCCAGCCAGAAGTGGCGGCCAACGCCAGCCCGGCCAGGCGAATGCCCCATTCACCAGTGCCGCCGCCACGCAGGCGCAGCAGCAGCCAGGGGCCGATCAGCAGGGACACGCTGCTGCCCAGGGCAAACAGCGCCATCGTCAGGGCGCCCTCCAGCGGACCGCCGCTCAGGGCCGCCACCAGCACCGCCGAGTAAAGCAGCCCGCACGGCATGAAGGCCCAGAGTGCGCCAATGGCCAGCGGCGCGCCCCGGCCCCAGGACGCATTGAACGCCCTGACCCGGCGCCACACGCTGCGCGCCGTGCTGTCGAGCCACACCGGCTGGCGCGCCAGCACGACCAGCATCAGGCCCATCATCATCACGGCGACATGAAACAGCGTCCACACCGGGCGCATGACCGCCGTCTGGGTGGTCAGCCACCCCAGGCCCTGCATGGATGCCGCGGCCACTGCACCGAGCAGCGAATAGCTGGCCAGCCGGCCGGCCTGGAAGGTCCAGAGGGCCGAGGTCTTGCGCGCACCGGCTGCGTTGCCAATGCCCGCGCAGGCAGCGCCGCACATGGCGATGCAGTGCGGCCCGCCGGCCAGTCCCATCAGTAATGCCGTCATGGCCAGCGAGGTATTCATGCAGCCGTTCTAGATGATCCGGGAAAACCTTGCCAGCGTACGGTCTGCCTGAAGGTAACGGTCAAACACCATCGCCACGCTGCGTACAAAATAGCAGCCCGTCGCCGTTACCAGAAGGCCGGTGTCACTGACCTCCACCAGGCCCTGCGCCTGCAGGCCGCAAAGCATTTCCAGCTCGGCGGCAAAATAGCGTTTGAAATCAATCAGGTAGCCCAGCTCAATCGACTCGAACTCCAGCTGGCCCTGGGACACCAGCGCCATGATGACGCTGCGCCGCACCAGGTCATCCCGAGACAGCGCCAGTCCCCGCACCACGGGCAGCCGCCCCTGCTGCAGGTCGTCGTAATACGCGTCCAGGGTCTTGGCGTTCTGGCTGTAGGTGGCGCCCACCTTGCCCATGGCGGAGACCCCCAGGCCGATCAGGTCGCCTTCAGGCTGGAAGCTGTACCCCTGGAAGTCGCGGTGCAGGCGGCCCTGGCGCTTGGCAACAGCGAGCGCATGGTCTGGCAGGGCAAAGTGGTCCATGCCGATATACACATATCCGGCAGCCTGAAAGGCCGAAAAAGAGTGCGACTGCATGAAAAGCTTGGCGCGGGCGTCGGGCAACCCGGCAGCATCAATCCGGCGTTGCGACTTGAAACGCTGGGGCAGATGGACATAGGCATACAGGGCAATGGAGTCCGGCCGCAGTTGCACGACCTGCGCCAAGGTGCGGTCAAACGATTCCGGCGTTTGTTGCGGCAGCCCATGAATCAGGTCCAGGTTGATGGACTGAAAACCAATCAGGCGCGCTGCTGCCATCAATGAAAAAAACTGTTCTGCGGGCTGGATGCGGTGAACCGCTTGTTGCACTGCCGGATCGAAATCCTGGACCCCGAAGCTCAGCCGGTTGAAGCCAAGTTCGGCCAGCGTGGCCAGGCGCGCGGCATCAACGGTCCGGGGATCGACTTCAATGGAATAGTCTCCACCCGATGCAATCCGGAAACTCCGCCGCAGCATGGCCATCAACTGGCGCAATTCACCATCATTTAAAAAGGTTGGACTGCCGCCGCCCAGATTCAGCCGGCTGAGTGCCTGACCCGTTCCCAGATGGGCGGCGTACAAATCAAGCTCGCGGCCAAGATAGTGCAGGTAGGTTTCACCGTGCGCATGCTGCCTGGTGATGATCTTGTGGCAGGCACAGTAGTAACAAAGCGATTCGCAGAAAGGGATGTGCACGTAAAGTGACAGCGGCAGCCGCATGGCGGCCGCACCGTTTCGGCGCTGCGCAAGGGCCTGCACCAGCTGTTCGGACGTGAAGGCTTCCACGAAGCGGTCTGCTGTCGGGTACGAGGTGTAACGGGGTCCCGGAACATCGAAACGGCGAAGCAATTCATGAGTGGGGATAGGCATACAATTGATCGCAAGTGCGTTCGTGACGGTTCCTTGAAACGCGCACCCTCGATTTTGGGGCAAGCACTGCCAATGTATCGTGAAGCCCGCATTGCTTGTTTGACCTATGTCAGCGGTCAGCCTGTCTGAAACCAGGCAACGAACCCTCATCAGGAGAATGTCATGTTTGAGGTCACACCAGAGTCCATGGGTACGGGCAAGCGCGGGGAAGTCGCAAGCGAGGACGGGCTCCAGCCCATCAACCCTCTCACCGTAAAAGTTGCCTGCTCGAATTGCAATCTTCGTGAACTCTGCATGCCCATGGGACTGAAAGCCGATGAGCTGGACAGGATTGAGGAAGTGGTCGCCGTACGCCGCAAGGTCAAGCGCGGAGGCCGTCTGTACAGCAACGGTGAAAAGTTCAGTTCCCTGTTTGCCATCCGCACCGGCTTTTTCAAAACCTGCATCACCACCGAAGACGGCCGCAACCAGGTCACCGGATTTCAGATGGCTGGCGAAATTATCGGGCTGGACGGCATTGTCAGGGAACACCACACCTGTGACGCCATCGCGCTGGAAGACGCTGAAGTATGCGTGATGCCGTTTGACCGCATTGAAGAGTTGTCACGGGAAGTTGTCTCCCTTCAACGCCATGTGCACAAGATCATGAGCCGCGAGATTGTTCGTGAACACGGCGTGATGTTGCTGCTGGGCAGCATGCGCGCCGAAGAGCGCCTGGCCGCCTTTTTATTGAACCTGGTCCAGCGGCTGCATGCCCGCGGCTTCTCGCAATCGGAGCTTCTGCTGCGCATGACGCGAGAAGAAATCGGCAGCTACCTGGGCCTGAAGCTGGAAACGGTCAGCCGGACTTTTTCAAAGTTTGTCGAAGACAAGATTATGGAAGTCAAGCAGCGCCATGTGCGCATCCTTGACACCGAAGCGCTCAAGCTGATCGTGAACAACAACCACAAGCCCTACTGAGACTGAAATTTGCCGGCAGATGGCTGACGGGTCGATGGTTCAATTGACCTTCACTTTTTTGGCGCCGTTTTCGGGCTGTCCCTCGGCAGACAATTCGCGACGATTCATTTCGTATGGCGACATGGCAAGCAGGACCGTCAAGGCACTCGACGCCATGGTCAGCCCCCAGAAGACAAAAAAAGCCAAGGTGTAGACGGCCTCGCGAGACAAGGCCAAGGGCTGCCCGAACCAATGCAGGCTTTGTGGATCGACAAAGGCAAACACGAACATTTCTGCCACGCCTGCCAGCAGGAAAGCAGGCCATGCAATCCACATCATTCTTTGAGCCCCCATAGAGTTCAAGTCCTTGTTGTCGTTTGAGGATTGGAAGGACTTGTCATTTGACGCGTGTTTCCTGAATTCATTTCAGTTCTCAAGGCTCGGCAGGCGCCGGGATGCCCGTGGCCGCATGATTTCGAGCCTGCATCGCTGGCGCCATGTTGGTGGACGATGCCTCCGGCTTCACGGCACTCGGCTGTGTTCCCTGGCCGTAGCTGGTCACCACAGGATCGGGAATCTTGATGGCCAGGTACAGGGTAATGAACGAGGCAACAACGACCACCGCAGGCCCTGCAAAAACCATCCATACATGCCCGAATTTCCACCAGGGTTGTCCGTATTCTTCGTTCATGACATTTCCATTGTTAAGTTAGCGGGGCACCAAAAAAACCGACTTCTCAACCACACGACCCGGCGAGTTGACCGCCTCGACTTCAAAATGGATCTCATGCGAGCCTGGACCGGCAGCCTCGTACGGCAATTGCAGGGTAACGGTGACCCCACGCGCCTGGGTCGCATCGACAGTGAATGTGCCTTCTGACGCCAGCACCAGGCCCGGCAAACCGGTGGCTGCGATGCGGTAGTGCTGGGTGGTTTCGGTCGCATTCATCACCTGCAGGCGGTAGACATTTTCAATCTTGCCACCACTCACGATACGCGCCAGCGAAGCACGGTCACGAATGACATCGACCTTGAATGGGGAGCGCAACGCCAGGCTGATGAACAAGGCGGCGGTCACGGCCAGCAAGATGGCCGTATAGACCAGCACCCTGGGACGCAATACACGGCGCAAAAGCTGCGATCTTCCCCAGCCCTGGACCACCGCATTCTGGGTCGAATAGCGAATCAGCCCGCGCGGGTAGTTCATTTTGTCCATCACGGTGTCGCATACGTCGATGCACGCCGCGCAACTGATGCATTCGTATTGCAGCCCTTTGCGGATATCGATCCCCGTCGGACAGACCTGGACACAAAGCGTGCAGTCGATGCAGGAACCCAGGTTCAGGGCAGCCGGATCAGCCTTTTTGGAACGGGAACCCCGGGGTTCGCCGCGCGCCTCGTCATAGGTCACGATCAAGGTGTCCTTGTCGAACATGGCGCTCTGAAAGCGGGCGTACGGGCACATGTACTTGCAGACCTGTTCACGCATGAACCCTGCATTGCCATAGGTGGCAAATCCATAAAAGAAAACCCAGAAGGTTTCCCATGGCCCCATGCCTGCGTTGATGAAACTGACGCCCAACTCCTTGATGGGCGTGAAATAACCGACAAAGGTAAACCCTGTCCACAGCGCCAGGGCCATCCACAAAAACTGCTTACTGGCCTTGCGTGCCAACTTGTTGACGGACATGGGACTTGCATCAAGTCGCAAACGTGCCGAACGATCGCCTTCGGTCACCTTTTCAAGCCAGAGAAAGATTTCGGTATAGACCGTTTGGGGACAGGCGTAGCCACACCACTGGCGACCGGCCACAGCCGTGAACAGAAACAGCCCCAACGCCGAAATGACCAGAATTCCCGACAGGTAAATGAAATCCTGCGGGTAAAGAACCAGTCCAAGAATATAGAAGCGCCGCGCTTCCAGATCGAACAATACAGCTTGGCGCTGGCCCCACTCCAGCCATGGGAGGCCATAGAAGACCAGCTGGGTGATAAAAACCATGGCCCAACGCCACTTTGAAAAAAATCCCGTGACGCTGCGTGGATAAATTTTCTTCTGGGCCTGGTAGATGCTGCCTGATTCGCCATGGCCGGTTGCTGACGCAGCCTGCAGCTGCTCTCCAGCCATCACCGCGATAGGAATGACTTTTCGGGGAGTCGGCTTTAAATTATCCACAGGGCATGCTCCATGCAAAACCCCAGTAGGGACCTTGCCGGGTAAAAAATCACTTCAGCGCTACTGCGCCTGGCTTGTTGGACAAGCTCCAGACATAAGATGCCAACACATGAATCTGGGATTCGGTGAGCTTGCCTTCTTGCGCTGGCATCTGGTTGACCTTGCCATTGTTGATCATGGCCACGATGGCGTTTTCACCCCACCCATGCAACCAGATATCGTCGGTGAGATTAGGCGCGCCGATGGCCTGGTTGCCTTTTCCATCCACGCCATGGCAAGCCGCGCAGGCGCCAAACTTGCTCTTTCCAAGGGAAGCCTTGACTGAATCGTGCGGACTGGCTGACAGGCTCAAAACATAATGCGCCACATTGCGTACGTCATCTGAAGACCCCACTGCGGCAGCCATGGGGGGCATGTTGCCGATGCGTCCCTTGACCAGTGTTTCGACAATCTTGTCAGGCGTGCCGCCATGCAGCCAGTCCTTGTCCGACAGATTGGGAAATCCCTTGCTGCCACGGGCATCCGATCCATGGCATTGCGAACAGTTGTTCATGAACAGGCGCTCGCCAATCGCCATGGCCTGGGGATCGCCTGCAACGTCTTCAGGCTTCATGCTGTTGAACCTGGCATACAGGGGCTCGACTTCCCTGTTGCCTTTGGCCACCTCAGTCTCGTACTGGCTGATGGCGCTCCAGCCAAACTTGCCGGCATAGTTGCCCAGGCCCGGGTACAGGGCAAGATAAGCCAGCGCAAAAATAACGGTGATGATGAACAGCCACACCCACCAGCGCGGCAGCGGGTTGTTCATCTCGCGCAGGTCGCCGTCCCACACGTGACCGGTGGTGTTGTCATTGGCCGTCATGGCTTTGGCCTTGCCGCTGAACCACAGCAGCAGCAAGCAGGCCAAGATGCCGACCAGCGAGATGCCCGTCACATAGAACGACCAGAAATTACTGGTGAAATCACTCATTTTTTTCTTCCTTGTCCGGTTTCCGGCCGCTGCACGCTTTCGTCTTGCGCAAAGGGCAGCTGGGCCGCCTCGTCAAAACCCTTGGCATTGCGGCTGGACCAGGCCCACGCGACGATGCCGATGAAAACGAGAAAAGTGGCCACCGTCACGATGGACCTGAGGGTGTTGATATCCATGGTCATGTGCCTTTGCCCGCTTATTTACGGTGAATGCCGAGCACCTGCAAATAGGCGATGACGGCTTCCATCTCGGTTTTTCCCTTGACATCCGTGGCCGCCGACGCGATTTGCGCATCTGTATAAGGCGTACCCACCGTGCGCAGTCCCTGCATGTGGGCCTTGATCGATACATCATCCACGATGCTTTTCGTCAGCCATGAATAGGCGGGCATGTTGGACTCGGGCACCAGGTCGCGTGGATTGTTCAGGTGAATCCGGTGCCATTCATCGCTGTACTTTCCGCCTACCCGCGCCAGATCGGGGCCGGTTCGCTTGCTGCCCCACTGGAATGGATGGTCATAGACGAACTCGCCCGCGACGGAATAAGGTCCGTAGCGCAGCGTTTCAGCGCGGAACGGGCGAATCATTTGCGAATGGCAGTTGTAGCAGCCTTCGCGCTGGTAAATGTCACGGCCGATCACCTGCAACGCGGTGTAGGGCTGCAGCCCTTTGATGGGCTCGGTCGTCGACTTCTGGAAAAACAGCGGAACGATCTCCACCAGGCCGCCGACAGCCAGCACCAGCAGAATCAGCACGATCATCAGGAAGTTGCTGGTCTCGACCTTCTCGTGAGAAAGACCGCCGCTCGATTTTTGGTTAGCCATGTTGTTGTTTTCCTCAAGCGTGGGCCACGGCCGCCGGAATGGTGACGGTGACGGAACGACCAGCCGTAGCAGTCTTGTAGGTATTCCAGAGCATGATCACCATGCCGCTCAGGTACAGCACGCCGCCCAGCAGACGCAATACATAGAAGGGGAACGTGGCCTTGACTGACTCGACGAAGGTGTAGGTCAGCGTGCCGTCGGTGTTGATAGCGCGCCACATCAGCCCCTGCATCACGCCGGCAATCCACATGGCGGCGATATAGATCACGATGCCGATGGTGGCGGTCCAGAAATGCACCTCGACCGCCTTCATGCTGTACATCTGCTTCTGGCCGAAAAGACGCGGAATCAGGTAGTACATGCTGCCGATGGTGATCAAGCCGACCCAGCCCAGGGCACCCGAGTGCACGTGTCCGATGGTCCAGTCGGTGTAGTGCGAGAGCGCATTGACCGTCTTGATGGACATCATCGGGCCTTCGAAGGTGCTCATGCCGTAGAAGGACAGCGACACGATCAGGAAACGCAGGATCGGGTCGTCGCGCAGCTTGTGCCAGGCGCCCGACAGCGTCATGATGCCGTTGATCATGCCGCCCCAGCTGGGTGCCAGCAAAATCAGCGAAAACACCATGCCGACCGACTGGGTCCAGTCTGGCAAGGCGGTGTAGTGCAGGTGGTGCGGGCCGGCCCACATGTAGGTGAAGATCAGTGCCCAGAAGTGGACGATCGACAGGCGGTAGGAATACACCGGACGCTCAGCCTGCTTGGGAATGAAGTAATACATCATGCCCAGGAAGCCAGCCGTCAGCAGGAAGCCCACGGCGTTGTGCCCGTACCACCACTGCACCATGGCGTCCTGCACGCCGGCATAGGCGGAGTAGGACTTCATGAAACCGACCGGAATGGCCGCGTTGTTGACCAGGTGCAACATGGCAATGGCAATGATGAACGCGCCATAGAACCAGTTGGCGACGTAGATGTGCCGGACCTTGCGGGTGCCGACCGTGCCGAAGAACACGAAGGCGTAGGCGACCCAGACCAGTGTGATCAGGATGTCGATGGGCCACTCGAGTTCAGCATATTCCTTGCCTTGGGTATAACCCAGCGGGAGGGACACGGCCGCAGCCACGATCACCACCTGCCAGCCCCAGAAGACGAACGCGGCCAGCTTGTCGGAAAACAGCCGCACCTGGCAGGTGCGCTGCACCACATACAGGGACGTGCCCATCAGCCCGCAGCAACCAAACGCAAAAATCACCGCGTTGGTGTGCAGCGGCCTCAATCGCCCATAGCTGAGCCAGGGAACGCCCGCAATGAGGTCTGGCCAGGCCAACTGTGCCGCGATGATCACGCCGACCAGCATGCCGACCACTCCCCAGACCACCGTCATGATGGCGAACTGGCGTACAACGGTGTCGTTGTAGGTCGTGGCCCGTGTATTGGCAAATGTCATTTTTACCTCTTCTTTACTTAGTAACCTCTCAAGGTTATCGCGATGTAACGAATTTGAGGTTGACCTGCGTCAATCATCTCGAAGAATGCGCTCGCCTTCGGCATCGATGTCTTCAAACTGGCCTCGGTAAATCGCCCAGGCCAGCCCGCCCAGGATAAAAAAAACCAGGATGACCGACAAGGGGATGAGTAAATAAAGGATGTCCATCAAAGGCTTTCCAGAGGTGCGGTGGCTGAGGACAGCCGCAGGGCGTTCAGCACGACCAGCAGCGAGCTGAGTGCCATGCCCATTCCCGCCAGCCATGCGGGCAGCCAGCCAGCCACGGCCAGTGGCACGCAGACGGCGTTGTAGACGGCTGCCCACCACAGATTCTGGCGAACAATGCCCAAGGTGCGCCGCGCCTGCGCCAAGGTCTGGGCCACCGTGCCCAGACGGTCCCCCAGTACCACCAGATCGGATTGGGCTTGCGCCAGAGGCACCGCCTGGCCGAAGGCAAACGACACATGGGCGCCGGCCAGAACCGGACCGTCGTTCAGTCCGTCGCCCACCATGGCGACATGGTGGCCCTGCGACTGCAGGTGGCGCAGAAAGACGAGCTTGTCCTGCGGCGTGCAGCCTCCCTGGCTGTTGTCGATGCCCGCTTGCCGGGCTACGCGGGCTGCAGATTCCGGCAAGTCGCCCGACAACAGGTAAACCTTGACGCCTTGGGCTGTCAGCGCCGCCACCGTGGCATAGGCGTCGGGACGCAGGTCTTCCTGCAGTTCAAAGGTGGCGACCCATCCCTTGTCGTCGCTCAGGCAGGCGTGCAGGGCGGTCGTGACAGGCGCGTCCACGTCGCAAAACCGGGCCGAACCCAGGCGTGCCGTGACAGCGGATGCTGCCGTGTCACCACGGCAAAGACGCCCTGACACACCCTGCCCGGCAGTTTCGCGGGCATCCTGCACCATCCACGCCCCGAGCGCCACGCCACCCTGCCCTGCCAATGACAACGCGCGCGATACCGGGTGCAAGGAATGCTTCGCCAGCGCCGCCGCCATGGCCAGGGCTTCTGCCCCGGAAATGCCCTGGCGCGTATGAACTTCTCCAAGCGCGAACGCGTCGCGGGTCAGGGTGCCGGTTTTGTCGAATACCACCGCATCCACGGCGGCCAGTGCTTCGAGTGCCTGCAAACGCCGGACCAGCACGCCGCTGCGCGCCAGCGAACCGGCGCTGGCGAGCATGGCGGCTGGCGTGGCCAGCGACAGCGCGCAGGGGCAGGTGACGATCAGGACCGCCACCGCCACCATCAGCGCATGGCCCGGGTCATGTGGCCACCAATAGGCGCCTGCCCCGCCTGCGGCCACCAGCACCAACAAAAGAAAGGGCTTGGCGATACGGTCAGCCAGCTGCGCCAGTTGCGGCTTGGAGGTCGAAGCGCTTTCCATGAGCGCGACGATTTGCGCAAACCGCGTCTGGCCGCCGGTGAGCTCGACCTTCACGACCACCGGTGCCGCAAGGTTGTGGCTGCCGGCGATCACGAACCCACCCTTGTCGCGTGGCAAAGGCCGCGATTCACCGGTCAGCAGCGACTCGTCGGCCAGTGTGCGGCCTTCCAGAATGACGCCATCCGCCGGAAAAGCCTCGCCCGGCAATACCCGGATCACGTCGCCTGCGCTGAGCCGCCGAACGGCCACGCGCTCGAAGACCCCGTCAGCGCCGCGCCGCTCGACGCTGTCGGGCAGGCGGTTCATGAGCGCTTCCAGCGCGCCTGCGGTTCGGTCGCGCAGGCGCAGCTCCAGCCAGCGACCGGTCAGCAGGAAAAAGACAAACATGGTGAACGAGTCGAAATACACCTCGGCGCCAAAAATCCCGCCGGGCTCGAACGTGCCCATGGAACTGACTGCAAAGGTGATGCCCATGCCCAGCGCCACCGGCAGGTCCATGCTGATGCGGCGGTGGCGCAGGTCACGCAGCGCATTGCGGAAAAAGGGCGCGCAGGAAAACAGCAGCACCGGCAAGGACAGCACCCACGAAGCCCAGCGCAGCAGCTGCGCCATGTCAGGCGCCAGGTCGCCCGCCTCGGCCACGTAGGCTGGCCAGGCGTACATCATCACCTGCATCATGCACAGGCCGGCCACGCCCAGCCGCCACAGCGCCTGGCGGGTTTCGACGCGCCGGCGGTCGTTGGCGAAGGCGTCGCTGGCCGGCACGGCCGGGTAACCGGCCCGGGCAGCAGCCTGCATCCAGCCTGATGGGCTGGTGCGGGTGTCGGACCAGACAATGCGGCCGCGGTGGCTGGCAGCGCTGATGTCGGCCGACAGCACGCCCGGCACCTTGCGCAGGGTGTCTTCGATCGTGAGGGCGCAGGCGGCGCAGTGCATGCCTTCAAACACCACGCTGGACTCCCAGCACGAAGGTTGCCCGGCCAGCGGGCGGCTGAAGGCCGACCATTCGTCAGGCTCATCCAGCATGGCCAGCGGTGTGCCACTGGCTGTTGAAGCGGGCAGTTCATCCGCTACATTGGACGAAGGCAGGGAAAGGGGTGACAAGCTGGCCGTTTGCATGGTCCACCAGCTTAGCGACTTTAAATCGCGATGTATTGACTTAGATCGACTTCAGAGCAATCAGCACGAAGGCTGGCCCGCATTCAGCGAATAGCGACGGGCCTGACCAGGCCCCGCCATGGCATGGCCAGCAGCCCTTGCTGGCTTACTCCAGGCTGGTCACTGCTGCCAGCCGGCGCATGACCTGCTGGACGACATCGCTCTGCATGTCGCGGTAAAGCAGCGCTTCCTCGGCCTCTTTCGCCAGCACGGCCGACTCGTTGAAGCTGATGTCGCGCTGCAGGGCAATTTCACTTGCCGGAATCAGCTCCCGACCCGCCAGGGTCCGCAAGCGGAATGAGAACAGCAGCCGCAACTGGAACTCGCGGACCTGGCCCGACGAGTTCAGGCTGAGCACCACCTTTTCACGCCGGTCCTGCAGGACTTCAAGCATCACCTGCGCCTCGCTGATTCGGCGTGCATCGGTGATCACCCTGACTTTGCCGGTGGCTTCCAGCGAGCGCCTGAGTTGCACGCCCAGCGGGGACGACTCCGGCAGGCCGCTGTACAGCGTCGAGAACGCAAAATTCGGCGCCTTGCGCAACGCAAAACCGCAGCCGTTCAAGCTGACCAGCGTCAGCGAGGCGGCGGAAGCTGCAAAAACCAGAAAAGCGCGTCGCTGCATGGGTTGGCCTTGATGAATGTTGACGGAAACGCTGCGTCTCAAACGACGATGTTGACCAGGCGGCCCGGCACGACGATGACTTTCCGGGCGGGCGCGCCAGCCGCCTGTCGGACAAAGGCGTCCGAAGCCAGCGCCGCCGCCTCGATCTCGGACTTGCCGGCGCCAGCCGGCACCGTGACCGAGCCGCGCAGCTTGCCGTTGATCTGCAGCACCAGTTCGATTTCGTCCTGCTGCAGTGCGCTGGCGTCCACTTCGGGCCACGGCGCGTCCAGCAAGTCGCCGTCTTTTTTGGCATAGCCCAGTTCGGCCCACAGCGTGTGCGCCAGGTGCGGGGTGGCCGGATACAGGCAGCGCAGCAGGATGCCGAACCCTTCGCGCAAGGCGCCCACGGAGGCCGGGGACACTTCACCCTTGAAGTCTTCCAGCGCGTTGAGCAGCTTCATGCCGCCCGAGACGACCGTGTTGTACTGCATCCGCTGGTAGTCGTAGTCCACCTGCTTGAGCAAGGCATGCACTTCCAGCCTCAGCGCCTTGGTTTCTTTGTCAAAAATGCCTTTCGCGCATGCTGCACTTGCATCAACAGCTCCTGAATTCATAGCATCAAGCTTGGTACCGAAATTCCAGATGCGGCGCAGGAAGCGGTAGGAACCCTCCACCCCGGCGTCGTTCCACTCCAGCGTGGCTTCGGGTGGCGCGGTGAACATGGTGTACAGGCGCGCGGTGTCGGCACCGAACTTTTCAATGATGTCCTGCGGATCGACGCCGTTGCTCTTGGACTTGGACATGGTGCCCACACCTTCGTAGTCGATCAACGTTCCTGCCGGCAGCAGAATTCCGCCGTTTTCCACGGCGTTCTTGAGCCGCGCGCCGGTGATCTTGCCAGTGTCGTCCAGCACATGCTCGACATCGTGCGGCCAGAAGTATTCCTTGCCGCCCTTGCCCGAGCGGCGCGAATAGATGTGGTTGAGCACCATGCCCTGCGTCAGCAGCTTGGTAAAAGGCTCGTCAACCTTGACCAGCCCCAGGTCGCGCATCACTTTGGTCCAGAAGCGCGCATACAGCAGGTGCAGGATCGCATGCTCGATGCCGCCGATGTACTGGTCCATCGGCATCCAGTAGTCGGCGCCGCCTGCCACCATCGCCTCGCTGTTCTTCGGGTCGCAATAGCGCATGAAATACCACGAACTGTCCACGAACGTATCCATGGTGTCGGTCTCGCGGCGGGCTGGCTTGCCGCACACAGGACAGGTCACGCCGGCATGAAAGCCTTCATGCTTGTGCAACGGGTTGCCCGAGCCATCGGGCACGCAGTCCAGCGGCAGCACCACCGGCAGGTCCTGCTCCGGCACCGGCACCGCGCCGTGCTCGTCGCAATGGATGATGGGAATCGGCGTGCCCCAATAGCGCTGGCGGCTGACGCCCCAGTCGCGCAGCCGCCAGGTGGTTTTTTTCTCGCCCAGGCCTTTGGCGGCCAGGTCGGCGGCGACGGCATCGACGGCGGCCTTGAAGGCCAGGCCATCGTAGGGACCGGAGTTGATGGCCACGCCTTGCTGCTTGTCGCCATACCAGTCGGCCCAGGCTTCCAGGCTGTAGGCCTTGCCTTGAACACCGGTCACCTGCTTGATCGGCAGGTCATACTTTTTGGCAAACTCAAAATCCCGCTCGTCATGCGCCGGAACGCCCATGACCGCGCCGTCGCCGTAGCTCATCAGCACATAGTTGCCGACCCAGACCTCGACCTGTTTGCCGGTCAGCGGATGCGTGACGAGCAGGCCGGTACGCTGGCCTTTTTTCTCCTGCGTGGCCAGTTCCGCTTCGGTCGTACCACCGGCCTGGCATTGCGCAATGAACGCGGCAAGGGCGGGATTGGTGGCTGCCGCATGCAGCGCCAGCGGATGCTCGGGCGCCACGGCGCAGAAGGTCACGCCCATGATGGTGTCGGCGCGGGTCGTGAAGACATACATCCGGCCATCGCCAACCAGCGCGCCCGACGCATCCTGAATGTCGTGGGTGAACGCAAAGCGCACGCCTTCGCTCTTGCCGATCCAGTTCTCCTGCATCAGCTTGACGCGCTCGGGCCAGCCCGGCAGCTTGTGCTGCACGCTGTCGAGCAGTTCTTCGGCGTAGTCGGTGATCTTCAGGTAATAGCCCGGAATTTCGCGCTTTTCGACCGTAGCCCCCGTACGCCAGCCCTTGCCGTCAATGACCTGCTCATTGGCCAGCACCGTCTGGTCCACCGGATCCCAGTTCACGACCTGCGTCTTGCGGTAGGCAATGCCCTTTTCCAGCATTTTCAGGAACAACCACTGGTTCCACTTGTAATAGCTGGGGTCGCAGGTGGCGATTTCGCGGCTCCAGTCAACGGCCAGCCCCATCGCCTGCATCTGCTTTTTCATGTAGGCGATGTTGTCGTAAGTCCACTTGGCCGGCGGCACGCCGTTTTTCAGCGCGGCGTTTTCGGCCGGCAGGCCAAAGGCGTCCCAGCCCATCGGCATCAGCACGTTGTAGCCTTTCATGCGCAGGTAGCGGCTCAGCATGTCGTTGATGGTGTAGTTGCGCACATGGCCCATGTGCAGCTTGCCGCTGGGGTAAGGCAGCATCGAGCAGGCATAGTATTTCTGGCGGCTCGCGTCCTCGGTCACGCGATAGGCATCAGCGGCATTCCAGTGGGTTTGCGCATTGCGTTCGACGTCGAGGTGGTTGTATTTGTCTTGCATGAAAAGTCTGACTACCGAAAAAAGAAACCCCTGGCCCGGGGCGGGCAGCCTGGGCTGCGGACACGTGATTTTAGGGGTTGGATGTCACCGGCTAACCGCCGGAAGGCGCAGGCAGGTTGGCAGGCGGCGCCGGTTCGGCGACAAAGCCGATGCGGCTGAGCCCGGCCTTTTGCGCCACGCCCATGACCTCGACCACCTTGCCGTAGGGCACGGCTTCGTCAGCGCGCAGTTGCACTTCGGTGTCGGGATGCTGGCGGGCGGTTTGCGCCAACTGGCGTGCCAGTTCGTCGAGCGTCTGCGCCTGGTCGTTCAGGAAAGCCTGGCCGCTCTTGTCGACGACCAGCGTGACAAACCGGGGCGTTTCCAGTGCTTTTGCCGCGTCGGTTTTGGGCAGGTCGAGCCGGATGGCACTGGCCAGCAAGGGCGCGGTGATGATGAAGATGACCACCAGCACCAGCATCACGTCCACCAGCGGCGTGACGTTGATGTCGCTCATCGGCGGCGAAGCAGGCGTTCGTTCGAGCCGGCCAAAATTCATGGCGTTTTGTCCGGCGTGCCGTGCGCATCGCGGGATGTCTCAAAACGATCAGCGTCCTGGTCCTGCCCGTCCAGGTTACGGCCGTGGAACTGGCTTTGCCAGGCCGCAGGCGGGGTGACCCCTTCGGGGGGCAGTGCAGTGCGCGCCGCGACAAATACGGGAGCCAACAGTCCGCGCAAATCAAAAGCGAATCCTTCCAGGTCGGCCTCGATGCGGCCGATGCTTCGGCCGAACACGTTGTAGGCCAGCACCGCCGGGATTGCCACCGCCAGGCCGGCAGCCGTCATGATGAGGGCCTCGCCCACCGGACCGGAAACCTTGTCGATGGTGACCTGGCCTGCCACGGCCATCCCGGTCAGCGCATGGTAAATCCCCCAGACCGTTCCCAGCAGCCCGACAAAAGGCGCCGTGGAACCGACCGTGGCCAGCAGAACCTGGCCAAACTGCAGCTTGTGCAACACCGCATGCAGGGCATCGCGCAACAAACGCGTCAGTTGCGCCGACGTGTCGCCCGCAGCAGCCAAGGTTCCATGCGCCTGGGCTTGCGTCGCAGCAATCAGCGGCAGCACCAGGGACTCGCGGTCAAACACGGCGACCTTGTCGCAGGCCGCTTCAACCGACATCGACTGCCAGAAAGCCGCCGTGCTGCGTGCCACGTCGCCCGTGGCGCGGCGCAGCAGCCAGCCTTTCCACAAGATGACCACCCAGCTGGCAACCGACATGGCCAGCAGCAGCGCCGCGACCGCCTGACTGATGAAGCCGCCTTGCGCAATAAGTGCCAGCAGACTCATGCCGGCATCACTTCAGGTTGAGCACATCGAACATGTCAAACAGGCCGGTCGCCTGACTGTCCAGGAAGCGCGCGGCGCGCAGGCTGCCCTGGGCATAGGTGGCGCGGCTGGAGGACTTGTGGCTGATTTCGATGCGCTCGCCGATGCCGGCAAACAGCACCGTGTGGTCGCCCACGATGTCGCCGCCGCGGATGGTGGCAAAACCGATGCTCGACGGGTCGCGCTCGCCGGTGACGCCTTCGCGCGCATAGACGGCGCAGTCCTTGAGGTCGCGCCCCAGCGCACCGGCAATCACCTCGCCCATCTTGAGCGCAGTGCCCGAAGGCGCATCGACCTTGTGGCGGTGGTGCGCTTCGATGATTTCAATGTCATAGCCAGTGGACAGCGCCTTCGCCGCCATCTCCAGCAACTTGAGGGTGACATTGACGCCGACGCTCATGTTGGGCGCCATGACAATCGCGATGTCCCGGGCGGCGTCCCGTATTTCTGCCTTCTGGGCGTCTGAAAAGCCGGTGGTGCCAATGACCAGCTTGATGCCGAGTTCACGGCAAACGGCCAGGTGGGCAAGCGTGCCTTCAGGCCGCGTGAAATCAATCAGCACCCGTGAATCCTTCAGGCCTGCGCGCAGGTCCGAGTGAATCAGGATGCCGCTGGAACCGCCGGAGAACCCGCAGGCGTCCTGGCCGACGGCGGGACTGGAGACCACATCCAGAGCGCCGGTCAGCAGGCAGTCGGTGCTGGCATTCACCGCCTCGATCAGCATGTGGCCCATGCGGCCGCTGGCACCGGCGACGGCGATCCTGTGCGGGCGGTCGTGCTCCAGGGAACCCGCGCTCATTGCCTGGGGCTTTCCAGCGGCGGGTAAACCGTGGTCGATGGACCGGCCGGCACATTGGCGGCATCGGCCCGGACGCCTGGACTGGCTCTGGAAACCGATGACTTTTCCGCCGCCTTGAGTTGCTCTTCGGTGGCTTGCAGCACAGGCACCTTGCCCAGCACCCGCTTGTTGCTCAGTGTGGAGATGAACTCGGCTTCGCTGGGCATGCTGTCGCCGGCAAAGCGTTCAAGCTGGTCGCCCTTGAAGAAGACGGTGTACTTGAACGACTGGGGCTCGACGCCCTGGCGCTTGAGCGTGAACACGTAATCCCACCGGTCGGCATGGAACAGGCTGGTCAGCAGGGGCGTGCCGAGCACGGCCTTGACCTGGTCGCGTGTCATGCCGGCCTGCAGTTGCTCCACCTGCTCGCGGGAAACAAAATTTCCCTGGATGACGTCAACCTTGTAGGGCGTGATCCAGTTGACCGGGTTGATCGAGCTGCTGCTCATGGAGCCGCTGCTGCACGATGCCAGCAACCCGCAAGCCACGGCAATAAGGATTTTTTGAATGCTGTAATGATGATTTGCAGGCAGGGCGGACATAGTGGAAGGTGTAGCGATATGATCAAACATTGTAGCGGCTGGGTGCTTTCAGACCTGTTTTCAGGCCGTCCGGGACGCCGTCCCTTTCCCGAAAAGATGCAAGAGAGACTCCCATGAGCAACATTGACGAGCTGAAAAGCACCGGCCTGAAGGCTACCCTGCCGCGACTGAAAATACTTGAAATTTTCCAGGGCGGCAAGCAACGCCACATGACGGCAGAAGATGTTTTCAGGGTGCTGCTCGAAGAACGCTCGGACATCGGGCTGGCCACGGTGTACCGGGTGCTGATGCAGTTCGAGCAGGCCGGACTGCTCAACCGCAGCAATTTCGAATCGGGCAAAGCGGTGTATGAGATCAATGAAGGCCAGCACCACGACCACCTGGTCTGCCTTGACTGCGGCAGGGTCGAGGAGTTCTACGATGCCGAGATCGAGAGGCGGCAGCACGCAGTGGCTGAACTCAAGGGCTTTGCCATTGCCGACCATTCACTGTCGATTTATGCCAACTGCACCAAGCCCGACTGCCCCAACCGTTCAGTGGCGCCAGTGCGGCACCATCACCATTCCTGATTTTCAGTCCCAGCCTGCTTTGCCGTCTCAAGACAAAAAAAGTCAAGTGCGGACACGCCTGCTCTTTGCTTGTGAAAGTTCCCGCCACTGAACCGGCCTGTCCAGGCTACGGGCGGGACAACCTCCCCAGCAGGCAGATAACCACACGCAGCGGAGGCGTGGGCGCCTAATCATCCTGTTCCATCGCCCGACGATGGCGTTCGACAAATTCCTGGTAGGTATTGATGCCGCGCAATTGCAGGATGGCATTGCGAACAGCGGCCTCGACCAGAACAGCAATATTGCGACCTGCTTCCACCTGGATGATGACCTTGCGCACTGGCACGCCCAGCACATCTTGCGTCAAAGGCTCATACGGGATGCGTTCGTAGTCGCGCTCCAGCGTTTCGCGGCGCACCAGGTGAACAATCATTTTCAGGCGCATCTTGCGACGTACCGCCGTTTCGCCAAAAATCGCCTTGATATCGAGCAAGCCGATGCCACGCACTTCCAGCAGATTTTGCAGCAGGTCAGGGCATCGCCCTTCAATGGCGGTCTGGTTGATCCGGAACAGATCAATGGCGTCATCAGCTACCAAGCCATGGCCCCGCGAGATCAGTTCCAGCCCCAGTTCGCTTTTGCCCAGTCCCGACTCGCCGGTGATCATCACGCCCATACCCAGGATGTCCATGAACACGCCATGCATTGAGGTACGCTCGGCAAAATGCCGGGAAAGGTAGGCGCGGAGCACATCGATCACAAAAGCGGCCGACTCGGGCGTGGAAAACATCGGCAACTGAGCGCGTTCGCACATCGACAGCAGCGTGTCGGGCGCGGTCTGGCCGTCAGCCACCACCAGCACCGGAGGCTCCAGCGTGATGATGCGTGAAATCCGGCGGGCGCCATCCTCGAGGCTCGCATGCGCGAGATAGGCCACTTCGCGCTCACCCAGTATCTGAACGCGATAGGGATGGATGTAATTGAGATAGCCGACCAGGTCGGCGCCGGAGCGCGCCTGGCTGACCGCCACTTCGTCAAAACGCCGTTCAGAAGCCCCCAGGCCAGCGACCCATTCCCATTTCAGGGTGGTACGGTGGTCTTCGAACAGGACATCCGCGCTGACGACGGTGGGCTTCATGCCAACCTGGTTCGAAAAAACCGAAATATCATGGGCTGACTTCGTGGGCGGATTGCCAAGACGCAATCAGTTGGTGCAGGTCTGCAGCATTGACGCTGGTCTTGAGTAGCTCGCGCAGATTGCTGTCACTCAGCAGTTCGGCAATTTCAGACAGTATTTCGAGATGCTTTTGTGTTGCCGCTTCGGGAACCAGCAAAAAAACCAGCAGGTTGACTGCCATCTCATCCGGTGCATCAAACCCGATGGGCGTTTGAAGCTGGAAAATCGCAGCCATCGGAGTTTTTAGCCCCTTGATTCGGCCATGCGGAATGGCTACTCCGTGACCTAGCCCGGTAGAGCCCAGCCGTTCACGGGCAAAAAGGCTGTCAGTGATGAGCGCACGGTTCAGACCATGGAGATTTTCGAACAGCAGCCCGGCTTCTTCAAACGCGCGCTTCTTGCTGGTCGCCTCGACGCGTACCAGGACTTGGGGAGGGGACAGAATTTGCGAAAGACGGTTCATAACGCTCTTTTAATCGGCGAATTATGCACTTTACAGCGGAATGGTTGAAAAATAGACAAAAAAACCTGTTTGCCATGACAAACAGGTTTTTCATGCAGGACCTTGGCAACTCAGTGTCGGTTCATTCACGTTTTTCAAATGAAAGATTCACCCGGAGAGCGTTGAGAACGCCAAGGCCAAGCCCATGGGCCAATGCCTGATTCAGGTTTCTGAACGTTTTGCGCAAGCGTGCCCATGGTCTTGCGCCTTGGCCTTGTAACGGCCGACCTGCCGGTCGAGTTTATCGGCCAGTTCATCAACAGCCGCGTACAAGTCAGCGTGAGAGCTTTCGGCGAAAAGATCACGACCCTTGACATGCACATTGCACTCCGCCCTTTGGCGTTTTTCCTTTTCCGTCATGTTGTCCACTGCCAGTATCACCCTGACATCAACCACCTGGTCAAAATGTCGGGTAATGCGATCAAGTTTGCTCATCACATAGCTGCGAAGCGCTGGGGTGACCTCAAGGTGGTGACCACTAATCGTCAAGTTCATGCAGAGACTCCTATTCCAGAAGTTGGAACTGGTTGAAAAACGCCGCCAAACGCGTCAGTGAAAGCGGCTTGCGAAACACTCTCCTGACTTCACTATGCCTTTCCAAACCATCAATTGCAAGTGAAGGGACTCATGAAAAAGGTACCTCCCTAACCACGCCCGCATATCAAATGCTCGCAAAATTGAAAAACAGGCTTTAATTTGTTGCTAACGTCCAGGCGAAAAAAAATTTATCAATAATTTCAGAGTTACAAAATATTTGTTTTGTAAAAAATTTTTTCTACTTGAATTGCTGCTGAAAATCTTTGTCAACCAAAAACGTCCCAAACCATTTTGATTGGGTATTTTGCTTTTTGTCATGGCGCCAACATTTTCAGCCAGAAGCTTTTCGCTCTCATCACAGACTATCAAACTGGCATTTCTGCGGTAGATAAATGGTACTTGCAATGCCATAATCGCGGCTTATTGGCTACGGAGACATCCTTGGAAAGCAGTCCCAGTCGGCCGCTTTCAACACCGCAAACTGACGCCAGATAAGGCAGCGAAGCGGGTTGAAAGCCAAGCCTTCACCCCAACCCGCTCCTGTGACAAGGCTGAATGACGCCCTGAGCAGGTACATGCCCACTGAATAAGCCGTCTGTCATGCTCAATATTTTTACGCTCGCCAATGGCCGGCTTTTCCAGGAAGAAATCGAATCACTGGAAGAACTTTCCCGATTCCAGCCCATCTGGGTGGACTTGGAGTCTCCCACGCTTGAAGAGAAAAGATGGATCAAGCAATACTACGGCCTGTCGATTCCCGAGGACGCGATGGACGAGGACATCGAGGAATCTGCCCGTTTTTACGAGGAAGACAACGGCGAGTTGCACATCCGTTCGGACTTTTTGATTGCCGACGAGGACGAGCCTCGCACGGTGCGGGTCGCCTTCATCCTCAACCTGGTGAATGACGACCTGAAAAGCAAGGGCGTGCTGTTTTCGATTCATGATGAGGATGTGCCGGTGTTCAGGCTATTGCGGATGCGTGCACGCCGTGCGCCCGGTCTGATTGAAGATGCCAAGGAAGTGCTGCTCAAACTGTTCGATGCCGATGCCGAGTATTCGGCGGACACGCTGGAAGGCATTTACGTCGACCTTGAAAAAGTGAGCACCAAGGTGCTTTCAGGCGATGTCACCGACGTGATGGCCGGCGAGGTGCTGGGCGCGATTGCCCGCCATGAAGATTTGAGTGGTCGCATCCGGCGCAATGTGATGGACACGCGGCGCGCCGTCAGCTTCATGATGCGCAGCAAGATGCTCAATGCCGAGCAGTTCGAGGAAGCGCGCCAGATTCTGCGCGACATCGACTCACTGGACTCGCACACCGCTTTTCTGTTCGACAAGATCAACTTCTTGATGGATGCGACGGTTGGCTTCATCAATATCAACCAGAACAAGATCATCAAGATCTTTTCCGTGGCCAGCGTCGCGCTGCTGCCGCCCACGCTGATTGCCAGCGTCTACGGCATGAACTTCAAGATGATGCCGGAACTGGATTGGGCGCTGGGGTATCCGTATGCGCTGGGACTGATGATTGCCAGCGCCGTGGTCCCCATGTGGTATTTCAGGAAACGCGGCTGGCTGCAGTGAACCTTTGCCTCCCATCGGGCATCAAATAAGCTCTTTGAGCAATTGATACGGGCATATTCAGCTATATTTTTGATAGCAATTTCAGAAAACGTTCAATGATGATGTGGGCATAGCGACTGGCTACGGCATCGACGAAGGCCGGAAAATCGACATGGGCGCTGTCATCTGCCCGGTCTGAGACGGTGCGCATCACGGCAAACGGCACGCCGTAGTCCATGCAGACTTGGGCTACGGCTGCTCCTTCCATCTCTACAGCCAAGATCTCATGACCCGCGCTCGCCATCAAATCGCGCAGCAGGTTCGATTCGTCAGCACCCGAAACAAAACGGTCACCGCTGGCAATCAGGCCCTGGTGAACGCAAGCCCCTTCAAAACCTTGCAACACCAAACTTTCGTGGGCCAGCGCGCCACAACTCGCCTCAAACAGCAGCGCGCTCAAGGCCGTGTCACAGTGAAACCTGGTTTTGCCATACAGCGGCACTTCATAGCGGGGAAACAGCGGGGAGGCATCCAGGTCGTGCTGAACAAAATCCGTTGCCACCACCACGTCGCCCACTTTCACACCATGGCCCAGTCCGCCTGCGACGCCGGTAAACACAATGCGGCGCACGCCAAAACGCTCGATCAGCGCTGTCGTCGTGGTGGCGGCGGCTACCTTGCCAATCTTTGACAACCCCAACACCACGGGCTGGCCATGCAAGTCTCCCAGCCAAAAGTCTCGACTGGCATGGATGACCTTGCGCGGCCGCCGCAGCAACTCCATGAGGCCACGCTGCTCCTGCGGCAAGGCACTGAGGATGGCAATCGGGCTTAAGGCGTGGTCAGAGGTCAGTGGCATGCAGTCGAATTTCCAGGAAAATCACTGCCGCATACGGTCGAGCTGGAGCCTGGTGACAAGTTTCAGGGACTTGGGGGTTTAGCGCTTGTCGCGTAATTCGCGGCGCAGGATCTTGCCAACTGGCGTTTTGGGCAATTCGGTGCGGAACTCGACCACCCTCGGCTGCTTGTAGCCGGTGAGATTTTCCTTGCAGAAAGCGCGCACATCCGCTTCGGTCAAGTCGGGATTTTTCTTCACGATCACCAACTTGACGGCTTCACCCGATTTTTCGTCAATCACGCCGACGCAGGCGCACTCCATCACACCGTTCATGGTGGAAACGATTTCTTCAATTTCGTTCGGATACACATTGAAGCCGCTGACCAGCACCATGTCCTTCTTGCGGTCAATGATCTTGAAAAAACCATTTTCGTCAATGATGCCAATGTCGCCCGACTTGAAATAGCCATCGGGCGTCATGACCTTGTCGGTTTCGTCAGGCCGCTGCCAGTAGCCTGCCATGACCTGCGGCCCCTTGATGGCGATCTCGCCAGGCTGGCCTGGCGCCACCTCATGGCCATCATCGTCCAGAAGCTTGAACCAGGTACCCGGAATTGGCACGCCGATCGTGCCGGTGAAGGTTTTGCTGTTGGTCGGATTGCAACTGGCCGATGGCGAGGTTTCCGACAGGCCATAGCCTTCGCAAATCGGGCAGCCGGTTTTTTGCAACCACAGCTTGGCCACCGCGCTTTGCACCGCCATGCCGCCGCCCAGCGATATTTTCAGGTGCGACCAGTCGACGGTATTGAAATCCGGATGGTTGGCCAGCCCGTTAAACAAGGTGTTGACAGCCGGAAAACTGTTGACCTTGTGCTTGGCAAGCTCCTTGAGCACGGCCGGCAGATCACGGGGGTTGGGGATCAGAATATTTTTTCCGCCGGTTCGCATGCCCAGCATCATGTTGACCGTAAAGGCGAAGATATGGTAGAGCGGCAGCGCGCAGACATAGACGGGCTGCTCTCCAGCGCCCAGGCTGGCCATGGCCGGGCCGTTCCATGCTTCGGACTGCAGCACATTGGCAATCACGTTGCGGTGCAACAGCACGGCTCCCTTGGAAACGCCGGTGGTACCGCCGGTGTACTGAAGCACGGCGATGTCGTCGGGCTTGATGTCCGGCCGCTTTAGCACGCCGCGCGTGCCTTGCGCCAGGGCATCGTTAAAGCGCACGGCACCCGGCAGGTTGAACGGTGGCACCATTTTCTTGACGCTGCGCACCACATAGTTGACCAGCGTTCCCTTGAGCAGGCCCAACTGGTCGCCCATGGAACACAGCACGACATGCTTGACCGGCGTGTTGGCCAGGCACTGCTCCAGCGTGCTGGCGAAGTTCTCGACGATCACGATGGCCTTGGCACCTGAATCCTTGAGCTGGTGCTCCAGTTCACGCGGCGTGTAAAGCGGATTCACATTGACCACGACGTAACCGGCGCGCAGGATGGCCGCCACCGCTACCGGATACTGCGGCACGTTGGGCATCATGATGGCCACACGGTCGCCACGTAGCAGGCCCAGACCCTGCAGATAGGCGCCGAACGCCAGCGACAGGTTGTTGGTCTGGCCGAAAGTAATTTCCTTGCCCATGAAGCTGTAGGCAACCCGGTCCTTGTGCGTCTTGAAGCTTTCCTCCATCAAGACCACCAGCGAGGGATATTGCGAGGCGTCGACATCGGCTGGAACACCTGCCGGATAAGCCTTGAGCCACGGGCGTTCAACTTCGTTGGGTTTCATCACTGCACTCATCTTCCTTGCCTCCAGTACCATTGTTTTTTACTTACTTGCTGCTTACAGTAATTTTCAGGGAAAGCCAGTCCTGTGAATATTAGGTTTTCCCTAGCAAACAAGGTTATTCGGAAGATTTGACTCTTTAATCGAGCCTTTTGACCATCGCTGATGGCGTGCGGCGCAAAGCACGCTGGCGCGGGAGCGTACTTACTCGATGGCCTTGCCCATGTCCTCGATGATTTTCTTGGCATCGCCAAACACCATCATGGTCTTGTCCATATAGAACAACTCGTTGTCCAGGCCGGCATAGCCCGCCGCCATCGAACGCTTGTTGACGATGACGGTCTTGGCCTTGTAGGCCTCCAGGATCGGCATGCCATAGATGGCGCTGCCCTTGACATGCGCGGCCGGGTTCACCACGTCGTTGGCACCCAGGATGATGGCGACATCGGCCTGGCCGAACTCGGCATTGATATCTTCCATCTCGAACACCTGGTCATAAGGCACCTCGGCCTCGGCCAGCAGCACGTTCATGTGGCCGGGCATGCGGCCGGCCACCGGGTGAATCGCATATTTGACGGTAATGCCTTTGTCTGTCAGCTTTTGCGCCAGTTCCTTGACCGAGTGCTGCGCGCGCGCCACCGCCAGACCGTAGCCCGGCACGATGATGACGGTTTCGGCATTGCCCAGGATGAAAGCCGCATCGTCGGCAGAGCCCGACTTGACCGGCCGCTGCTCCTTGGCGCCGGTGGCAGCCGTCGCGGTTTCGCCGCCAAATCCGCCCAGGATCACGTTGAAAAACGAGCGGTTCATCGCCTTGCACATGATGTACGACAGGATGGCGCCGGACGAACCGACCAGCGAGCCGGCAATGATCAGCATGGAGTTGTTCAGCGAAAAGCCGATGCCCGCCGCCGCCCAGCCCGAATAGCTGTTGAGCATTGACACCACCACCGGCATGTCAGCGCCGCCGATCGGAATGATGATGAGCACGCCCATGACAAAAGACAGTGCCAGCATGGCAAAGAAGGCTACCCAGTTACCGGTCAGCATGAACGTGATGCCCAGCGCGACAGTGATCAGGCCAAGGACAAGGTTGATCTTGTGCTGGCCCGGAAACGACACCGGCGCGCCCTGGAACAGGCGGAACTTGTATTTGCCGCTGAGCTTGCCGAAGGCAATCACCGAGCCACTGAAGGTGATTGCGCCAATCGCCGCGCCGAGGAACAATTCGAGCCGGTTGCCCGCCGGAATCGGCAGGCCCTTGGCGACGATGTTGAAGGCATAAGGCTCGGCCACGGCCGCCACGGCGATAAACACGGCGGCCAGACCGATCATGCTGTGCATGAAGGCCACCAGCTCGGGCATTTTGGTCATCTCGACGCGTTTGGCCATCAGGGTGCCGGTCGCACCGCCCACGACGAGCGCACCCAGCACATAGACCATGCCGCCGGCTTTGCCGCCCGAAATTTCAACGATCAAGGCACCGGTCGTGAGGATGGCAATGGCCATGCCCACCATGCCGAACAGGTTGCCGCGCAGCGAGGTGGTCGGGTGCGACAGACCCTTGAGCGCCTGGATGAAGAAGACAGAAGCCACCAGGTACAGCAGCGTGACAAGGTTCATGCTCATTTGGCGGCTCCCGAATCAGCAACAACCGCGACGCTCTTCTTTTCCTTCTTGCGGAACATCTCCAGCATCCGGCGCGTGACCAGGAAGCCGCCAAAGACGTTGACCGCCGCCAGCGCCACAGCCAGCACACCCATGGTGCGGCCCAGCGTGGTTTCGGTCAGCGCGGCGGCCAGCATGGCGCCAACGATGACGATGGCCGAAATCGCGTTGGTCACCGCCATCAGCGGCGTGTGCAGCGCGGGCGTGACGGTCCACACGACGTGGTAGCCCACGTAGATGGCCAGCACAAAAATGATCAGGTTGATGATGGTGGGGGACACGGCATCCATGGTCTTCTCCTAAGGCTTGAACGGGGTTGCGGAGCGCGGTTTGGCGCGACCTTGACTTGGCGCAGGGGACGCTTGCCCCTGCCCGGCTTATTTGCGCTTGACTTCGCCGCCCTGGGTCATCAGGCAGGCCGCCACGATGTCGTCTTCCAGGTCGACCTGGAGCACGCCTTCCTTGGTGATGATGAGCTTGAGGAAGTCGAGCAGGTTGCGCGCATACAGCGCGCTGGCGTCGGCCGCCACCAGCGCCGGGATGTTGGTCTGGCCCATCAGCGTCACGCCGTGTTTGACCACGGTCCTGTCCGGCTCGGTCAGCGGGCAGTTACCGCCTTGCGCAGCAGCGAGGTCAACGATCACGCTGCCGGGCTTCATGGCCATGACCATCTCCTCGGTCACCAGCACCGGCGCGGCCCGGCCCGGAATCAGGGCAGTGGTGATCACCACGTCGGCCTGCGCGACGCGCTTGGCGACCTCGATCTTTTGCCGCGCCATCCAGCTCGGCGGCATCGGCTTGGCATAGCCGCCCACGCCAATGGCGGCTTCACGCTCCTCGTCGGTTTCGTAGGGCACGTCGATGAACTTGCCGCCCAGCGACTCGACCTGCTCCTTGACGCTGGGGCGCACGTCGCTGGCCTCGATCACCGCGCCCAGGCGCTTGGCCGTGGCAATCGCCTGCAATCCGGCCACGCCGACGCCCAGGATCACCACCCGGGCCGCCTTGACGGTGCCGGCGGCGGTCATCAGCATCGGGAAGAAGCGCTGGTATTCATTGGCCGCCATCATGACGGCCTTGTAGCCGGCGATGTTGGCTTGACTGGACAGCACGTCCATGCTCTGGGCGCGGCTGGTGCGTGGGGCTGCTTCGAGCGAAAAGGATGTCAGCTGCGCGGCGGCCAGGCGCTGCAGCCCGGCAGCGTCAAAAGGGTTGAGCATGCCGACCACCACGCCGCCGGCCCTGGCCAGCGCCATTTCACTGTCCTCTGGGCAGCGCACCTTGAGCACGATGTCCGCAGCATAGGCGCCCGCCGCATCGGTGATCTCGGCGCCCACAGCGCGGTAGGCGTCATCGGGCACACTGGCGGCCACGCCCGCGCCTGACTGGATGCGGACCGTGTGGCCCTGGGCCTTGAGCTTTTTGGCCGTCTCGGGCGTGATGGCAACGCGCGTCTCTCCGGCCGTGATTTCGCCGGGTATCCCAATGATCATGGGTTCTCCTCGATGCTTTATTTTTTGTCGGAGGCCCTTGGAAAGGACCTGGGCGGATTTGCAACTGTCGTAAAGCTTACATTAGTTTTTTGTAAATTTTAGTCAGCTCTGAGGAATGCGGTTCTGCGTGGGTAACCCTAGGTATGAACCTAGGCCAAAAAAAACCCGTTGGCTTGTGACAAACCGACGGGTTCCGTGAAAAACTCGTTCAAGCCGCAAGCGGCTTTCAGCGGGCCTATTTGGCCGTTGGCATCACGAATTCCGCGCCCTTGCCAATGCTTTCAGGCCAGCGCTGCATGATCGATTTCTGCTTGGTGTAAAAGCGCACACCCTCTTCGCCGTAAGCATGCATGTCGCCAAACAGGCTTTTCTTCCAGCCGCCAAAGCCATGCCAGGCCATGGGCACCGGAATCGGCACATTGATGCCGACCATGCCGACCTGGATGCGACGGCTGAATTCACGCGCCACATGGCCGTCGCGGGTAAAGCAGCTCACGCCGTTGCCAAACTCGTGGGCATTGATCAACTCCACCGCTTCGGCCAGATCCTTCACGCGCACGCACCCCAATACCGGGCCGAAGATTTCTTCCTTGTAGATGCGCATGTCCGGCGTGACGTGGTCGAACAGCGTGCCGCCCATCCAGAAACCCTGCTCGCAGCCCTCGCCCGCATCAGCACCGGTGAAGGTCCGTCCATCGACCAGCAGTTCAGCGCCCTCTTCCACGCCCAGGTCGATATAGCCGGTGATGCGCTGGTGCGCCGTGCCGGTGACGATCGGACCCATTTCCGCATCCAGGTTCACGCCGTTTTTGATCACCAGTGTTTCGGCTCGGGCCTTGAGCATCGGAATCAGCCGTTCGGCCACGTTGCCGACCAGCACCGCCACCGAAATCGCCATGCAGCGCTCGCCGGCCGAACCGTAGCCCGCGCCGATCAGCGCATCGACCGCCTGCTCCAGGTCGGCGTCGGGCATGACCACCATGTGGTTCTTGGCGCCGCCCAGCGCCTGCACGCGCTTGCCGTGGTGCGCGCCGGTTTCGTAGATGTAGTTGGCAATCGGCGTAGAGCCGACGAAAGACACCGCCTTCACATCCGGATGCACCAGCAGCGCGTCGACCGCTTCCTTGTCGCCCTGAACCACATTGAACACGCCGTCGGGCAGCCCGGCCCGTTTGAGCAGTTCGGCCATGAACAGGCTGGCGCTCGGGTCAATCGGGCTGGGCTTGAGCACGAAGCAGTTGCCCGCCGCAATCGCCACCGGGAACATCCACATCGGCACCATCACCGGAAAGTTGAACGGCGTGATGCCGGCAACCACGCCCAGCGGCTGGCGCAGCGTCCAGTTGTCGATGCCGGTGGAGACCTGGTCGGTGAAGTCGCCCTTGAGCAGTTGCGGAATGCCGCAGGCAAATTCGACGATGTCGATGCCGCGCGAAACCTCGCCCTGCGCGTCGGTGAACACCTTGCCATGCTCGGCGGTGATCAGGTGGGCCAGCTTGTCCTTGTTCTGATTGAGCAGTTCCAGAAACTTGAACATGACCCGGGCGCGGCGAATCGGCGGGATGTCTGCCCAGGCCGGAAAGGCCGCTTGCGCGGCGGCGACAGCGGCATCGACATCGGCTGAACTGCCCAGCGCCACATGGCCAGACACCGCGCCGGTGGCCGGATTGAACACCGCCTGGCTGCGCCCGGCGGCCGGCGTGACAGCACTGCCGTTCACATGGTGGCCAATGGTGATGTGCGGAACGTTTTCGGCGGGCGATGAAGACATGGCAATCCTTGGAAATGAACAAACGAATGAATAGGCACAGTCTAGGGTTCGCCATCCGGTTTGATAACCCCCTGAAAAACAATTACATTGTTCATATTTTTGAACAATGGTGACATGCCATGTCTTCTGACCAACTGGCGCCGCTCGTCGCCGACCTTCATCTGCTGACCGTGCTGGCCGCGACCCGCAGCTTCACCGAAACCGCGCGCCGGCTGGGCCTGTCCAAGGCCTCGGCCAGCATGCGCATCAGCGAGCTCGAGCGCAGCGCCGGCGTGCTGCTGGTGCGCCGTACGACGCGCTCGGTTGGCCTGACCGAGGCTGGCCAGCAACTGGTCAACGACATGCAGCCGGCGTTCAGGCGCATCAGCGAAAGCTACAGCGCCGCCCGCGACCTGGCTGGCACGCCGCGCGGGCTGATCCGGCTGACGGCGCCCGTCGCGCTGGGGCGGCAGCACCTGGCGCCGCGCATTGCCTCGTTCCTGCAGCAGTTCCCCGACATCCAGATTGAACTGGATCTGACCGACCGTTTCGTCAACCTGGCCAATGAAGGCTTCGACCTGGCGATCCGGCACACCAACACGCCGCCCGAAACCCATGTCGCCTGGGTGCTGTGCGAAACCCGCTCCTGGCTCGCAGCCAGCCCGCATTACCTGGCCAGGCGCGGCACGCCTTCGCATCCGGCGGAGCTGACCACGCACGACTGCCTGCTGTACCTGCGGGACAGCCATGCAGGCAGCTGGACATTTGCGCGTCCGGACACCGGCACCGGCACCGGCAAAGGCAAAGGCAGGATGGCCGGAGCGGAGGTCGAGCGTGTTGGCGTGACGGTAGCCGGCTCGCTCAAGGCCAACAACAGCGAGGTGCTGCGCGATGCCCTGCTGGCTGGCCTGGGCATCGGCCTGCTGCCGGATTTCAGCCTGTCCCCAGCCTTGGGCACAGAGGGCCAGGCGCCGCTGGTGCAGGTCCTGCCAGAGTGGCAGGTGCAGGGGTTTTTCGGCGAACGCATCTATGCCTTGCGGCCGTGGTCGGCGCAGGTGCCCAAGGCCGTCCAGTGCCTGGTCGAGCATCTGCGCCAGAGCTTTGCCGGTGGTTTTGCGGCAATGTTGAAAAACCCATTGGGAGGATAAGCACGGCGTCAAAAATGCCCCGGATAATCCTGCGCATGAACAAACGATGGAAACCGAATGTTACCGTTGCAGCGCTTATTGAGCGCGACTTCGATGGCGTTCAGAAATTTTTGCTGGTCGAGGAAGAAACCCGCGATGGCCTGAAACTCAACAACCCGGCAGGCCACCTGGACCCCGGCGAAAGCCCGGTCCAGGCCTGCACGCGCGAAACACTGGAAGAAACCGCGTTTCACTTCACCCCGACCGCGCTGGTGGGCATTTATTTCTCGCGTTTCGACAGTTCCCAGCCCGGTCAGGCCATGCCGCAGGACATCACCTACCTGCGTTTTACCTTTTGCGGCGAACTGGGCGAGCATGTCGCCGGCCAGGCGCTGGACAAAGGCATCGTGCGCGCACTGTGGCTCACGGCGGATGAAATCAGGGCCTGCACCGCCATGCACCGCAGCCCCCTGCTGCTGACCAACCTGGAGGACTACCTGGCCGGCCGGCGCTACCCGCTGGACATCATCCATGCAGATGAAAGCGTTTACGCCCGAAAGGCATGAAAACGCGGCGGCCTTCCCGTTTTACCAGCGCACCCGACCCACTCGGTAAAATCCTGCCATGCACAAGCAACGAATAGTGGTCGGATTAAGTGGCGGCGTGGATTCAGCGGTGACCGCGCACCTGCTCAAAGCAATGGGCCACGAGGTCATCGGCATCTTCATGAAGAACTGGGAAGATGACGACGACTCCGAATTCTGCTCGTCGAACATCGACTTTGTCGATGCCGCCGCCGTGGCCGACGTGATCGGCATCGAAATCGAGCATGTCAACTTTGCTGGTGACTACAAGGACCGCGTCTTTGCCGAATTCCTGCGCGAATACCAGGCCGGTCGCACGCCCAACCCCGACATCCTGTGCAACGCCGAGATCAAGTTCAAGGCCTTCCTGGACCACGCGATGCGGCTGGGCGCCGAGAAAATCGCCACCGGCCACTATGCACGCGTGCGCCACAACCCGGCGAACGGCCTGCACGAGTTGCTCAAGGGCCTGGACCCGGCCAAGGACCAGAGCTACTTCCTGCACCGGCTGAACCAGGCGCAGCTGTCCAAAACGCTGTTCCCGGTCGGCGAGCTGCACAAGACCGAGGTGCGGCGCATCGCCGACGAAATAGGTTTGCCGAACGCGAAGAAAAAGGATTCGACCGGCATCTGCTTCATCGGCGAGCGGCCGTTCCGCGATTTTTTGAACCGCTACATCGCCAGAGCGCCGGGACCAATCAGGAACGACCAGGGCCGCCTCCTGGGCGAGCATGTCGGCCTGAGCTTTTACACGCTGGGCCAGCGCCAGGGCCTGGGCATTGGCGGCGTGAAGGCCCGGGGCGCCGACCTGAAGGCGGCGCAGGCACGCGGCCAGCGCGGTGTGGGCGAGCACGAGCCGTGGTTCGTCGCGCGCAAGGACATGGACAGCAACACGCTGTGGGTGGTGCAGGGCCACGACCATCCCTGGCTGCAATCGACGGTGCTCCAGGCGCAGGACTGCAGCTGGGTGGCGGGCAGCGCACCGGCCCTGGGCGCAGTGGCCGCCAAGACGCGCTACCGCCAGGCGGACGCCGCCTGCGAAGTGGCCAGCGCCTCGGCTGGCGGCTGCGAATTGGTGTTCCTTGAGCCCCAGTGGGCGGTCACGCCGGGCCAGTCGGCGGTGCTCTACCAGGGCGAAGTCTGCCTGGGTGGCGGCGTGATTGCATCGAGCAATGTGCAGAATTTTCCCGGCGGCAAGCCCGTCGCTGCACTTTTTAAGAAAAACAAGCCAGTTGCGCAAGCAGGGCATGCATAAGCAGCTATCAATAATATAGCAATACTGCCGCTTTATAGCGCCGACTCGACATAGGTGTAAAGGTAATTGGAGCCGCCGCTGACATTGCCCAGCAGGCGCGACGAGCCAAAGATGCCCGAGCGGTGCGACACGCCAACACCGATGAAGGTGTCCTTCAAGGCACGCGAACCAACCAGGTCACCCAGGCTGACATCAATCGTCGGGTCCAGGTAATTGAGCATGCGCGAGACCGGCTTGCCGGCCTGCGCCTGGCTGCTGGCTTCAATGTACGGCGCGCGCTGAGCCAGCGAAACGCCCACGCCCATGCCCAGGCGCGTCTTGACGCGGTCGCTCCACGGAAAGCCGGAATAAAAGGCCTTCATGAACAGGTCGATCTGCACGCCATTGGCCTGCAGGCCGCGGTCGTTGTGGCTGGTCAAGCCGGCATAGCCGACAAAATCAAGCGGCCAGCCGTTCACGTTCTGCAAAAAAGGCTTGCCGACCTGAAGGCCGGTGATGCTGGTCGGGTTCACGCTGGCAACCGACAGGCATTGCGCGGTCACGATCTTGAGCAGGTGGCAGCCGTCGTCGGTGGCCTTGCCGTAAAGCAGCTTGAACCAGGTCGGCGAGCCGTCCTGCGCCCCTTCACGCGTGTGCCCGCCAAAGTCGTAGGCCGCGCCCACGTACACGCCGGGCAGCACGCGCTTTTGCACGATGGGGCTGTCCCTGACCTGGCGGTCCAGCAGCGTGGCCGACACGCCGGCCAGCAGGCGCCAGCGCTGCGACAGGTCGTAGGAACCGAACAGGCCGAGCGTGGTGTTGAGGCCCGCCCCCGGCGAATAGGCGGCGCGGCCGGGCGTGGCTTCACCGGGCCGCACGCCGTAGTAATAGTTGTTCAGACGGGCATCGCGCAGCGCCACGCTCAGGCTGGGGCGCAGGCTCCACGGGCCGGAGCGCCAGTCGTAGGTGTAGCCCAGGCGGAACTCGCTGCCTTTTGAAAAGCCGCCGATGTCATGCAGCAGTTCGGCCTGCAGCGTGCCCCAGGGCTGGCGGTAGCGCCATGACAGGCCCAGATCGATCCCGGAGTCGCGCGTTGCCATGCCCGTCAGGCTGGCTGGCAGGCGGTCGGCCGGAAAACCTTCAAGCCGCTGCTCGATGAACAGATCAAAGCGCTGGTCGCCAGCGTCCTGCAACTTGACGCCGCCCCGGTTGGCATGAAGAAAGAAGCGCTCGCCTTCATAAAGGTAAAGCGGCAGGACGTCGTAGCGGTTA
This sequence comes from Polaromonas sp. CG_9.11, assembly GCF_015752225.1. NCBI lineage: Bacteria > Pseudomonadati > Pseudomonadota > Betaproteobacteria > Burkholderiales > Comamonadaceae > Polaromonas > Polaromonas sp. CG_9.11. Next base: position 47,384 of record NZ_JADOVE010000013.1, on the reverse strand, counting down.
CCGCCATCCCGGTAGGCCGAATGCTCGAAGTGGGTGACCACGCCCAGTCCCGCACTGCCGGGCACCGACAGAATGTTGGTCAGCGGTTCCAGTTCGCCAAGCGCCAGCGCCGGCGTCATGGCCAGCAGGCCGGCGGCGGCCAAACCGGCGCCCAGCAGCTGCTGCAGCCGCTGCTTCAGCAAGCGGGCACTTTTCATCAGGAATCGGTCAGAAGGCACGGGGAATTCTCCACTCTCGTCATGGACGTTGGGTTGGGTTGGGGCGGCGCAGGCTGACATTTTGTCACGTCTGCGGCTTGGGAACGCAGGCCGCAGCGGTCATGGTGCACTGCAGCGGACGATGGTAGTATGGCCTTCAGCCATCCGGACGGACCTGCAGCGCCCGGCCTTGCGATGAACCTGCCGCGAAGGCGGCTTTTCCCCTTATCCAGAATCCTATGAGTATCCAGCGTCGAAACAACGTGCAGGCCTATGGCGATGGTCCCGTCACCATGCTGCTTGCCCATGGATTTGGCTGCGACCAGTCCATGTGGCGATATCTGGCGCCCGCCTTCAGTGAACGGTTCCGGGTCGTCACCTTCGATCTGGTCGGCAGCGGCGGCTCGCTCCTGAGCGCCTACGACCGGCAAAAATACGGTTCGCTGAATGGCTATGCGGCCGACCTGCTGGAAATCGTCGATGAGTTCGCCACCGGCCCGGTGATCCTGGTCGGCCACTCGGTCAGCACCATGATAGGCCTGCTGGCCACCATCGAGGCGCCCGAGCACTTTTTGGCCCAGATCATGGTGGCGCCGTCGCCGTGCTACATCAACCAGAACGACTATGTCGGCGGTTTCACGCGCGCCGACATCGACGACCTGCTCGACACGATGGACAGCAACTACCTGGGCTGGTCCAGCAATATGGCGCCAGCCATCATGGGCGTGCCGGACCAGCCGGAACTGGGCATCGAGCTGACCAACAGCTTTTGCCGCAACGACCCGGAGATCGCCAAGCATTTTGCCCGGGTCACCTTCCTGTCCGACCACCGCGCCGCCCTGTCCCTTTCACCCACGCCCGCGCTGATCCTGCAATGCAGCGACGACCTGATCGCGCCTGTTACGGTGGGCCACTACATGCAGCAGCAGCTGCAGCACAGCGTGCTGGACCTGATTGACAACGTCGGCCACTGCCCGCACGTCAGCACGCCGTCCGCCTGCTCCACAGCCATTGAGCGATTTCTTGAGCGCATGCTCACCTAGGCCATGAGCCAGAGCGTGCCACTGCCCGCAGACAACGTGCTGTTCGAACATGCCGCGTGCGGCCTGATGTTGACAGACCCGGATGGCAGCATCCTGCGCGTCAACACCACACTGTGCCGATGGCTGGGCTACCAGGCCGACGAACTGCGCGGCCGGCTGCGACTGCAGGACCTGCTCCCCATTGGAGGCAAGGTGTTCCATCAGACCAACTGCGTGCCGCTGCTGCAGATGCAGGGTTCGGTGGCCGAGGTGCAGTTCGACCTGCTGCACCGCGACGGCAGCCGCCTGCCGATGCTGCTCAACATCGTGCGGCGGCGCCACGGGGGTCAACTGCTGGACGAACTGGCGATCTTCATGGCCACCGACCGGCGCTCCTACGAACGAGAACTGCTGCTGGCACGCAAGGCTGCCGAGGCTGCCCTCGAAGCGCGCCTGGGTGCCGAGGCACAGCTGCTCCAAAGCAATCAGAAGCTGCAGATGGCAGACCGTCGCAAGGACGAATTCCTGGCCACTCTGGCGCATGAGCTGCGCAACCCGCTGGCGCCCATGTCCAACGTGCTGGAGATGCTCAAACTGCAGGGCCCGCACGCGCCCTCGCAAGACTGGTCGGTCAGGGTGCTGGAGCGCCAGTTGCAGCAGCTCACCCATCTGGTGGATGACCTGATGGAGGTCTCTCGCATCACCCAGGGCCGCATGGCGCTGCGCCGCCAGCCGGTCGACTTGGCTGCCATCGTGCACCTGGCGCTGGAGGATGCGCGCGGCATGCTGCAAAACGCCGGGCATACGCTCGACGTGGAACTACCGCCCGAGGCGGTCATCGTCGACGCCGACGCGACCCGACTGACCCAGGTGATTGCCAACCTGCTCAACAATGCAGCCAAGTACACCCCCCGGGGCGGCCACATCTGGCTGGGGCTGCAGTGCTGCGGCCACGAAGCCGTGGTGTCCGTGCGCGACACCGGCATCGGCATTCCAAAGGAGTCGCTGGCCGCCATCTTCGAGATGTTCTCGCAGCTGACGCCGGCACTGGAACGCTCGCAGGGCGGACTCGGCATCGGACTGGCGCTGGTGCGCGGGCTGGTTGCGTTGCATGGCGGCAGCATCAGCGCGGCCAGTGAAGGCGTCGGCCAGGGCAGCGAATTCACCGTGCGCCTGCCGCTCGCGCAAGCGCCGTTGCAGTCCGCCGAAGACACGCCCCCCGCCACTGGCGTGCAGGGCCTGCGAATCCTGGTGGTCGATGACAACGTCGATGCTGCCGAGAGCCTGAAAATGGTGCTCGAATTGCTGGGGCACGAGGCGCGCACAGCCCACAACGGCACCAGCGGCCTGCAACTGGCAGAAGAATTTGCCCCCCAGGTGGCGCTGCTGGACATCGGCCTGCCCGACGTGAGCGGCTACGAAATGGCGCGCCGCTTGCGTCAACCTTCCTGGGGAAAGAACATTTTCCTGATCGCTGCGACCGGCTGGGGCCAAGAGTCGGACAAGCAGCTGGCGCGCGAGGCCGGCTTCGATGGCCACCTGACCAAGCCGATCGATCTGGAGCAGCTCGAGGCGCTGCTGCTGCAGATCAAGCACTGAGCCGCCGATGCGCCAGGGTTGGCGAATTCAGAACGTAAAAACAAAAAAGCCCTGATAAATCAGGGCTTTAGGACTAAAACTTTACAAGTTTAGTCTCAGGTACACCTCAAAACGGAATGTCATCGTCCATGTCGTCAAAACCGCTGGAGGCCTTGGAAGGTGCGGGCGCGGGGGCCTGCCGTGGCGGCGGCGGGCGGTTGGCGGGCGCGGCGGACTGGCGCGGCGCTTCGTAGCCGCCACCCTCGTCCTGACCGCCGCCGGGGCCGCCCATGCCCTGGCGGCTGCCCAGCATCTGCATCTGGTCGGCACGAATTTCGGTGGTGTACTTTTCAACGCCGCTCTGGTCGGTCCACTTGCGGGTGCGCAAGCTGCCCTCGACATAGACCTGCGAGCCTTTTCGCAGGTACTGACCGACGATCTCGGCCAGCCGGCCGTTGAACACGATGCGGTGCCATTCGGTGGCTTCCTTCATTTCGCCGGACTGCTTGTCCTTCCACTTGTCGGTGGTGGCGATGGTGACGTTGGCGACCTGGTCGCCGCTGGGAAAACTGCGCATTTCGGGGTCTTTGCCCAAATTGCCGACGATGATGACTTTGTTGACTGATGCCATGGTGTGCCGCCTCTTGCTCTGGAATGGGTCAGGAAAATATCGTAACGGGCGGGTGGCGCCCAAAGCGCAATTGTGCCGCATCCGGCAGGCCTGGGCATGACGAATTGGCCTGTCACGCAATAATCGGCCCATGCATCAGCCGCCCCATGAGCCCAATTTCCTGCACAACCTTCGCAGCGAACTGTCCAATGGCCGACTTTGGTTCGACCGCGCCGTGGTGCTGGTGTATGCCATGGCGGCGGGACTGTGCGTGGTGGCCTTCACGCTGCTCGGTGAATGGGGCTTCGGGCTGTTTGAGCGTCTTTACGGCTTCAACCGCTGGACCATTCTGCTCTGGACACCGGCCCTGACGGCGGCCATCGTCTGGGCGACCCGGCGCCATTTTCCCGGCGCTGCGGGTTCGGGCATTCCGCAGGTCATGGCGGCGCTGGACCCGGCCTTGCCGCCGGGCGCGCAGGGTCGGTTCGTGTCGCTGCGCCTGACGCTGGCCAAGATCGGGCTGTCCACCGCCGGGCTGATGGCCGGCCTGTCCATCGGCCGCGAGGGGCCGTCGGTGCAGGTCGCGGCCGGCGTGATGCAGCATGCGCGCCGCTGGCTGCGTCCCGACTCCGGCATGAGCAACCATGCCCTGCTGGTGGCAGGCGGCGCGGCCGGCATTGCAGCCGCCTTCAATGCGCCGCTGGCCGGCGTGGTGTTTGCCATTGAGGAGCTGTCGCGCAAGCTGGAGTCGCGCAACAGCGGCCTGATCATCACGGCCATCGTACTGGCCGGACTGATGGGGGTTTCCACCTTTGGCAACATCACCTATTTCGGCGTCATCAAGGTGCCGATCCTGGGCTGGAATGCGCTGTTTCCCGGCCTGATGGTGGCACTGGCCTGCGGCCTGCTCGGCGGCGTTTTTGCACGCCTGATGGCGATTTCACTGACCGGGTCGTCACCTGACCGCTTCAGCCGGTGGCGCAGCCGCTACCCGGTGCGCTTTGCCGCTGCGGGCGGCCTGGCGATTGCCGTGATCGGCCTGGTCAGCGACGGCTCGACCTTTGGCGCGGGCTCCCACGCCGTCACGCAGATGCTGGCCGGCCAGGCCGACGTGCCGTCGCTGTATGTGCTGCTGAAATTCATTGCTACCTGGCTGGCCGCGTGGTGCGGCGTGCCCGGCGGTATTTTTGCCCCTTCGCTGTCGATTGGCGCCGGCGTGGGCAGCAACATTGCCTTGCTAATGTCGCCCGACATCAGCGCCGCGCTGATCGCCATCGGCATGGCCGCTTTCCTGGCCGCCGTCACGCAGGCGCCGCTGACGGCGTTCATCATCGTGATGGAAATGGTCGATGGCCGCGCCATGGTGCTGAGCCTGATGATGGCGGCCATGCTGGCCAGCCTGCTGTCGCGCATGATCAGCCGGCCGCTGTATGCGACCCTGGCGGAGTTCATGATTGCAGGCTTGCAACCGCAACCGGCTGCCACCGTCGAGGCCGAAAGGCGGCAGGCGCGCTGAGTCTTCAAGCCGGGACTTGTCGGGCCGTGGAGGGCTGAACCGGCAGCATTCGCCAGGCCACCAGCAGCCAGAGCAGCGACAGCGCCGTCGTTGACACGAACAGGCCTTGCGCGCCGCCCCACTTGAGCACCGCACCGCCAACTGCGCCGCCGGCAAACAGGCCCAGCGACTGCGAGGTGTTGTAAAGCCCCAGCGCAGCCCCGCGGTGTGAGGCGTGCGCCAGGCGCGACACCAGGCTCGGCTGGCTGGCCTCCAACACATTGAAACTGCAAAAAAACAGCAGCAGCAAGGCGCCCAGCATCCAGAGCGATGGCGCCACGCCGCCGGCGGCCAGCGTCACCCCCAGGAAACCCAGTTGCACCAGCGCCAACAGGGCAATCGCGGCCAGCAGCACGGCGCGCAGATGGCCGCGCCGCTCCAGCGGAAACAGCGTGCCGCCCATCACCAGGAAAGAAGCCAGCACCGCCGGCAAATAGACCTGCCAGTGCAGCGCCTTGAGCAGCCCGGCCTGCACCAGCAGCGCCGGCACCGCCACCCACATCGACAATTGCACCGTATGCAGCACGAACACGCCAAAGTTCAGGCCCACCAGATCGCTGCGCGCGAGCACATCGGCCAGGCCACCGCGCGCCATGTCCTTGTGCAGCACCGGCTCGGGCGGCACCAGCCACAGCACCATGGCAATGCCGGCCAGCGCCAGCACGCCCGTCAGCATGAACAGGCCGCTCAGCCCGATGCGGGCATTGAGCGCCGGCGCCAGCACCAGCGACACGGCAAACATCAGCCCGATGCTGCCACCGACCAGCGCCATGGCCTTGGTGCGCACCTCGTCGCGCGTCTGGTCTGCCAGCAAGGCGGTCACGGCGGCAGAGATCGCGCCTGCGCCCTGCAGCGCCCGGCCCGCCAGCAGCCAGTTGAGGTCCGGTGCGGCGGCGGCCAGGAAGCTGCCCAGTGCAAACACCAGCAGTCCGGCCACGATCACCCGCTTGCGGCCCAGCCGGTCCGACGCCAGACCGAAAGGAATCTGCAGCAGCGCCTGCGTCAGCCCGTAAATGCCCATCGCCAGGCCGATCCGCGCCGGATCGTCACCCCCCGGATAGCGCGCCGCCTCCAGCGCAAACACCGGCAGCACGAGGAACAGGCCAAGCATGCGCAGCGCAAAAATCGACGCCAGCGAGAAGCTGGCGCGCCGCTCGGTGGCGGTCATCGGGAATGAGGGGGCTGCAGAAGACACGGTGAAGGAGTCTCAAAAATGAAAAGTACAGCAAAAACAGCCGCGATCGGAACGCATGAAGGCCGTGCATGAAGAGCGTTTCCAGCGAACCACAGCCGCTGAATGATTGCCCCTGACAAGGCCCCGTATTGTGCTTGATACCCGGCCGCCGCCCTGCCCGCCGGGCGGCTCAGGTCTATGATCGAAGGTTTTTCCGGCGCTGCAACCCTGTGAACTTTCCCAACGACAGCAAACCCCTGACTTCCCTGCCAGCACTCGACCACGCCACCGCACATTCAGACGCACACGCGGCCTCTGAAGACAAAGCGATCCAGGCCTTCGAGCGGGCAGCCCGGCCGGCCGGCCACGGCGCGCAGGCCATCAGCATTCGCGGTGCGCGCACCCACAACCTGAAAAACATCGACCTCGACATTCCGCGCAACCAGCTGGTCGTTATTACCGGCCTCTCGGGCTCGGGCAAGTCGAGCCTGGCCTTTGACACGCTGTATGCCGAGGGCCAGCGCCGCTATGTCGAAAGCCTCTCGACCTATGCGCGGCAGTTTCTGCAGCTGATGGACAAACCCGACGTGGACATGATCGAGGGCCTGTCGCCGGCGATTTCGATCGAGCAAAAAGCCACCAGCCACAACCCGCGCTCCACCGTCGGCACCGTGACCGAGATCCACGACTACCTGCGGCTGCTGTTCGCCCGCGCCGGCACGCCGTTTTGCCCGGTGCATGACCTGCCGCTGCAGGCGCAAAGCGTCAGCGAAATGGTCGATGCCGTGCTGGCCCTGCCCGAAGACACGCGGCTGATGATCCTGGCGCCGGTGGCGCGCGAGCGCAAGGGCGAATTTGTCGACCTGTTCGAGCAAATGCAGGCCCAGGGTTATGTGCGCTTCCGGGTCGATGGCGCGACCTATGAATTTGACGCACTGCCCAAGCTCAAGAAAACCGAAAAGCACACGATTGACGTGGTGATTGACCGTATCAAGGTGCGCCTGGACAGGGAAACCCCGCCCGACGCCGAAGCCGGGGTGGTCCCGCCGCCGGCCTTGCGCCAGCGCCTGGCCGAGAGTTTTGAAGCGGCGCTGCGGCTGGCCGACGGCCGGGCGCTGGCGCTGGAAATGGATTCCGGCCAGGAACACCTGTTCAGCGCCAAGTTCTCCTGCCCGGTCTGCAGCTATTCGCTCAGCGAGATGGAGCCGCGCCTGTTTTCGTTCAACTCGCCGGTCGGCGCCTGCCCGTGCTGCGACGGCCTGGGGCATCGGGACTTTTTCGATCCGGCGCGGGTGGTGGCTTTTCCGTCGCTCAGCCTGGCCAGCGGCGCGGTCAAGGGCTGGGACCGGCGCAACGCCTATTATTTTTCCATGCTGGAGAGCCTGGCCGCGCATTACAAATTCGACATCGACACGGCGTTTGAAGACCTGCCCGATAACGTGCGGCAGGTCGTGCTGCACGGTTCGGGCGAAGAAGACATCCGGTTCAGCTACCTCATGGATTCAGGCGAGAAGGCCGGCAAGAAGGTGAGCAAGAAGCATCCGTTCGAAGGCATCATCACCAACTTCGAGCGCCGCTACCGCGAAACCGACTCCGCCGTGGTGCGCGACGACCTGGCGCGCTACCGCAGCGTGCAACCCTGCCCCGACTGCGGCGGCACGCGACTGCGCCAGGAAGCGCGGCATGTCTACCTGGTCGGCACGGCAGAAGGCGGCGAAAAGCCCAGCCGCAAGGCGATTTATGAAGTCAGCCACATCACCCTGCGCGAGAGCTTCAAGTACTTCAGCACCTTGACCATGCAAGGCGCCAAGGCCGAGATCGCCGCCAAGGTGGTGCGCGAGATCGGCCTGCGGCTGAAGTTCCTGAACGACGTGGGCCTGAACTATTTGAGCCTGGACCGCAGCGCCGAAACGCTGTCGGGCGGCGAGTCGCAGCGCATCCGGCTGGCGTCGCAAATCGGCTCGGGCCTGACGGGGGTAATGTACGTGCTCGACGAGCCCAGCATCGGCCTGCACCAGCGCGACAACGACCGGCTCATCGGCACGCTCAAGCATTTGCGCGACATCGGCAACAGCGTGCTGGTGGTCGAGCATGACGAGGACATGATCCGCGCCGCCGACCACGTCATCGACATGGGGCCGGGCGCCGGCATTCACGGCGGCCGCGTGATGGCGCAGGGCACGTTCGAGCAGGTGCAGGCCAATCCCGATTCGCTGACCGGAAAGTATCTGGCGGGCACGCTGGAGATTGCCGTGCCCAAGCACCGCACGCCGTGGCTGCCCACCGTTAAGAATGCCCGCGCGTTCGATCAAAGCAAATCGCGCTTTGCGCCCAGCCCGGCGGCCGAACGCCGCGCGGCGCGTGAAGCTCAGCACCAGGCCACACTGGGGGACATGCAGGCGCTGCGCGTCATCAACGCCACCGGCCACAACCTGCAGGGCGTGAGCGTCGAGTTTCCGGTCGGCCTGCTGACCTGCGTGACCGGCGTTTCGGGCTCGGGCAAGTCCACGCTGGTCAACGACACGTTGTATGCGGCCGTCGCCCGAACGCTCTACCGCGCCCACGAAGAACCGGCGCCGCATGAAGCCATCGAAGGCATTGAGCACTTCGACAAGGTCATCAATGTCGACCAGTCGCCGATCGGCCGCACGCCGCGCAGCAACCCGGCCACCTACACCGGCCTGTTCACGCCGATTCGCGAGCTGATGGCCGAAATGAACACCGCGCGCGAGCGCGGCTACGGCGCCGGGCGTTTCAGCTTCAACGTGGCCGGCGGGCGCTGCGAAGCCTGCCAGGGTGACGGCATGGTGAAGGTCGAAATGCACTTTCTGCCCGATGTGTACGTGCCCTGCGACGTCTGCCACGGCATGCGCTACAACCGCGAAACGCTGGAAGTGCAGTACAAGGGCAAGAACATCGCGCAGATCCTCGACCTGACGGTTGAGCTGGCGGCCGAATTCTTCAAGGCCGTGCCGACGATTGCGCGCAAGCTGCACACGCTGCTCGACGTGGGCCTGTCCTACATCAAGCTCGGCCAGTCGGCGACGACGCTGTCGGGCGGCGAGGCGCAGCGGGTGAAACTCGCGCTGGAACTGAGCAAGCGTGACACCGGCCGCACACTCTACATCCTGGACGAACCGACCACCGGCCTGCATTTCGCCGACATCGACCTGCTGCTCAAGGTGCTGCACCAGCTGCGCGACGCGGGCAACACCATCGTCGTGATCGAGCACAACCTGGACGTCATCAAGACCGCCGACTGGCTGATCGACATGGGGCCGGAAGGCGGCGCCGGCGGAGGCATGGTGGTGGGCGTGGGCACGCCCGAAGACATTGCTGCCAACCCTGACAGCCATACCGGGCATTACCTTGCGCGGCTGTTGTAGCGGTGTTTATGTTTCCTGTTGCCGACAACAGCGTCATCGTGTTGCCAACGGTATTCAAGCACTACCTTTTCGGCGGTAAAAGTGGCAACCAACGGCCTTTTGCATGAAATTGTCATGAAAAGGGCGGAAGCTCTCGGTCATCAACCACCGGGAGGCTTTTAATGCATGTTTTTGTCCCAATCACTTCCTTGCGGCGGCTGGCGTTGGCCGGCGCCATGGTGCTGACGCTGAGCGCATGCGGCGGCGGCAGCAGTGACCCGGTGCCGCCACCACTGCCGTTCAAGACGCTGGCCAATGTGCAGCCGCTGGTCATCGGCCACCGGGGCGCCTCGGGCTATTTGCCCGAGCACACGCTGGAGTCGTACAGCCGCGCCATCGAGATGGGCGCCGACTTCGTCGAGCCCGACCTGGTGGTGACAAAAGACGGTGTGCTGATCGCGCGCCACGAGCCCAACATCACCAGCACCACCAACGTCGCCACACTGGCGCAGTTCGCCAGCCGCAAGACCACCAAAAAAGTCGATGGCGTGGACGAAACCGGCTGGTTTGCCAGCGACTTCACGCTGGCTGAAATCAAGACTTTGGGCGCGCTGATCACCGATGCCGAGCGGCCGCAGCAGTTCAACGGCCTCTACAAAATCCCGACGCTTCAGGAAATCGTCGACCTGGTCAAGGCCCGGCGCACCGCCACCGGCCGCGACATCGGCATCTACCCGGAAACCAAGCACCCGACCTTTCACCGCCAGCTGGGCCTGGGCCTGGAAGACCGCCTGATCACCGTGCTGAACGCGGCGGGCTGGAACAGCAAGGCGGCCCCGGTGCTGGTGCAGAGCTTCGAGCCGGGCAGCCTGAAGGAAATGCGCGGCAAGGGCCTGACCACCCGCATGGTCCAGCTGATCGACGGCGACGACTACGACCTCAAGACCGGCAAGATCACCTATGCCGCGCCTTTCGACCGCCCGTACGACTGGGCGCTCAGCGGCGACCCCCGGCTGTTCAGCGCCATGGTCACCCCGGCGGGCCTGGCCGAGATCAAGACCTATGCTGACGGCATCGGGCCGTGGAAACCGTACATCGTGCCGGTCAAGGGCGCACTGGACGCGGCCGGCAACCTGCGCGATGTCAACGGCGACGGCAAGGCCAATTACAACGATGCCAGCAGCCAGCCGGCCACCACGCTGATCGACGATGCCCACAAGGCCGGCCTGTTCGTGCATGCCTACACCTTCAGGAACGAGCAGCGCCGCCTGGCCTTCGACTACAACAAGGACCCGAAAGCCGAGTACCTGCAGTTTTACCGCCTCGGGGTGGACGGCCTGTTCAGCGACTTTCCCGACACCGCCATCGAGGCGCGCGGCAGCTACCTGAAGGAACTGGGGCGCTGAATTCTGCCCGGCAGCGGCAACGCAGCGCTGTGAGCGGGAAACCCGCTGAGCACGTATCATCACGTCCCTTTTTGCCCCGCCGGGATGGTATTCCGGCGGGGCTGAACGTTTTCCCGGGCGCTTCACGTGCTTTTTTCAGTGAAAGTTTCCCCTCTTGACCAGCGCTTCACTTTTTACCCGCTGCAAGGTGGTTTTCCTCGTCGCCACGCTGTGCTGCCTGCTCTGGGGCGGCGCCTGACCGGCCATCAAGAACGGCTATGCGCTGTTCAACATCGCGTCTGGCGACATTCCTTCCAAGCTGGTGTTTGCGGGCTGGCGCTGCTGCTGGTCGGACTGGCCGCCGGCGGCACGCTGAGCGGCTTCACCGTCAAGTCCACCGCCCTGCTGGCTTGCCTGGTGGTGCCGTCGTCAACCGTGTTTTCACTCTTATAGCTTTTAGGACTCTAGCGCACGGCTGACAAGCGCTACTAGCTATATTTTCAATAGCATCGCACCCAACCCTCGAACAACTGCGCTGACCTTCATGCGGGCTACAGCGCCACCAACCCGCGCAGCCGGCCCAGCGCGGCGGCGACCGTGTCGCCATGCAGGGCGATGGCGTCCAGGATTTCACCGGGCGTGCGGTTGTCTCGCTCTACCCTGGCGCGGGGATTCACGGCTTTCAAGTCAAAGGTTGTGGCGTCAATTGCATCGGCCTTGGCTTGCGCATCGCGCACGGCTTTGTCCGTCGCGCTCAACTGCTCGCGGCAGGCGGCCAGCCGGGCCTCATCAATGCCTTTTTTCAACCTGGCGATTTCTTCCTTGAGCGCTACCGCCTGATTTTTGAGCTTTTCCACTTCGGCCAGATGCGGTGCCATGTCTTCGCGGGCCTTGGCGCGGCGGGCGGAAAAATCCACGGTCCATGAAAAATCGCTGTCCGCGTCTACCGTGCCGCGCTGCGCCAGCAGGCGCGCCAGCGTCGGAAAAGGTTTGCCGGCGTTGCCATCCTGCGCAGGCCAGTCACCCACCAGCGTGCCTGGCAAGGCGGCATCGTCCAGCACTTCGAACTGCGGCCCCCAGCCGAACTGGCTGAGCGTCATCGGCGTTTTCTTGCCCACCTTGACATGCGACAGGTCGTAGTACCAGATGCGTTCGGTCTTTTTGCCCTTGGTCATGAACAGCAAGTTGGTCTTGACACCTGCGCCCGCCGTCGAAAACACGCCGCCCGGCAGGCTGACGATGCACCACAGATCGCACTCGTCGAGCAGCTTGCGCTTGGTTTCGACAAAGGCGCTTTCGTTGGTGCGAAACAGCAGACCCTCGTCCAGCACCACGGCGCAGCGCCCGCCCGGGTTGCCGTCCAGCGCCGGCTTCAGGTCGTCCAGGATGTGCTGCATGAACAGCACCTGGGTCGAGCTGGTCTCGAAGCTGTAGTTCTTCTGCGCCTCCTTGCCTTCCTTGCCGCCAAACGGCGGGTTGGTCAGGATCACATCGAAAGTGGCCGGCGCCTGCTCGAACAGCGCCTCGTAGGTCGGCGCGCCCGACAGCGTGTTGCCGTGCCACAGGTTGGGCTGGTCGATGCCGTGCAGCACCAGGTTGGCCAGCGCAATCGGGTACACCAGGTTTTCCTTTTCGCGGCCAAAAAAGGTGTCGTGCTTCAGGCGCTCCAGTTCCGTGCTCGATACCGCATCGCCCAACGCGTGCGCCATCTGCTCGTAGGCTTGCGCCAGAAAACCGCCCGTGCCGCAGCAGGGGTCGTACACGGTTTCGCCCGGCTGCGGATCGACGATGCGCACCATGGCGCGCACCACCTCGCGCGGCGTGAAGAACTGGCCGCCGTCGGAATTCTTCTCGCCCATCTTCAGCAGCAAATCCTCGTACACCTGCGACAAGGTGAAGAAATGCTGGTCGTCGATGTGGTCGGTGTGAATGTCGTTGACCTTGTCCAGGATGTCGCACAGGTTGGTTTCCGAATCCACCCGCACTCGCTCGACGGCCGACATGATGCGGCCAATCACCCGCTGCTTCGGGCTGGCGGCCGGGTTGAGCCGGCCGTCTGGCAGCACGTCAAGCCCATGCAGATAAGGCAGCAAGTCCTTGTTCAGGAAGGCGAACAGGTCGCCGACCTTCGCCTTGAGTTCATCGCGCTTCCAGCCCACCGGCCGGCCTTCGGGCGTCAGCGCGCCGCCCTCGGGCTGGAGCGGCGCGGCCCAGTCCTGCCAGCGGTAGGGCGCGCGCAAGGCCGGCGTGAACAGGTTGCCCTGGGCCTCGGCCGATTCGCGGGCGCGCTCCTCCTGCGCGTCGAGGATGCGCAGAAACAGAATCCAGGTCAGCTCCGGCACGTACTGCAGGGCGCTGGCGCAGTTGGAGCGCCGCATGATGTCGCAGATCGACTTGACGAAGCTCGACAGCGATTGCGTGGAGGCGATGGCTTTAGGGGGTTTTTTGGGCTTTTGTGACCACGGTTTTTACAGATTTTGGTGTGCTGGGTTTTGTCATTTTCAAGGGGTCGGGTTTTCATCATCATTGGCGTTCAAGCCCCAGAGCCATGGGCGCAATTCATCCATGACGAATTCCAGGGCTGGGGCTTGCAGCTTGTTCTTGCGCAGAAATGCCTTCCATTGCTGAACCTTGGCAAGGTCTTGTGCAAAAACATTCGACAAGCCCAAGGGCAGACTTTGAGGAAGAAGCGTTCCTCGCCGGGCAAAGGTTGCTGCGATGGCCTCATGCAATACCGCCTGATCGAAGGGAATGTGCCGGGCTAGGAACCAAAGGTCGAAATAGTCTTTCAGTCGGGTGTTGGCCATGCCAAGACTGGCCAGGGCGTGGTATTTTTCTGCCACCACGGTATAGACGGGATAGACACGCATCACGGGTGCGGTCATCTCCGCCAGCAACACCGGGTAGCGCATGCGCTGCGGCTCTGGCGTCACCGCGTCCCCATAGCCCACGTCTATCTGCACCGCGCAGCGGGCGCCATCCAATGCGCCGGTGAAGGACACACGGACACCTGCATAGTGGGCTTGGTTTCGGATTTGCGCCGCACGGACCGTCGCCGGGTCAAAGGTCATGCCGTCATCGCTGCTGAGCACGCAGATTTCGCGAAACACCGCCGCCACGTCATCCACCCCGGACGGCCCAAAACCGAGCAGGTCCATATCGCGGGTCGGGCGATGCGGCTGATCAAACCAAAGGTCGAACAACAAGGCGCCTTTGAGCAAAAAAGCGTCCCTCCATGGGGACACGCTCAGCCGGTAGAGCACGCGCTCCAGTGCGTATCGGGTCAGGATCAGGTTGTAATCCATGCCATCTTCCCGAGCGCGGTTGAGCAAACGCACGCGAACCGAAGCGCCCCTGTTTTTGGGCAGGCTCATGGCCTGGCCCCGAGCGCCTGCATGTAAGGCCGCATTACATTGGCGACCCGGCAAATCTGAGCATGGCGCCACAGCTCGTCCATGCTGACGCGGCCCTGCGTCCAGGCTTCGTGCAGCGCCTCCAGCGCCACATCCAGTCCGATCTTGTTGCGAAACTTGAAGCAGTCGGCCACGGTTTTGGCCACCCCAAACACCCGCACAGGCATGCCCGCCACGTCCACCGTTTCAATGCCCTCCAGCATGGCCTGGCCAGACATGCGCACCACCCGCAGCGGCGGATAAGCCAGCCTGGGAGGATGGGTCTTGTGGGGAATGGCCAGCCAGACGTCGGCGGACTGCTGGGTCGTCAACTCATGCAAACGCAATGCGGAGATCAGGCACACCACGCCTTGCCCGCTCTTGGCCGCGACTTCCGCCAAGGCACCATGTTCTGAAATCGGCCGGTCCGGCAGGGCGTAGAGTCCGCGCCCGAGTCTGGAAAGATGGCCCTTGCGCACCAGTTGCGCCAGCGACACGCGCGACTCGCCCGCAGCGCTGACATCACGCGTGCGAAGCACGCCCTTGCTGCGCGCCAGGGCCAGGATGGGATGTTCCGAAGGAAGGGCCATGACGTGAAGTTTATACAAAATTGCAGCATAAATTTATAAATGCCGAACTTTTGTAAAGATGCAATCGGGTGGGCCGGATGACTGTTCAAGCGCCTGCGCGAAAAAACAGCCGCTGGTCCCAGATGACTTTTTGACTTGGCGCGACCCGCAGCCGGCTGGCGTCGGGATGCAGCAGATTGATGAGCGCATTGCATTCCAGCCGGGCCACGACCGACGGCAGCACCAGCACGGCGCTGCGCGCCTCCTGCAGCCACTGGTCGCCAAAACGCCGGGCCGGCGAAAGGTCGTCGCCGTCCCAGCCGGCGGGCAACGACAGCGCATCCTGGCGCTCGATGCCCACGCCGTCGGGCACTTCGGCCACCGCACAGGCCTGCGTCGTCGGAATGCGGCCAATGTTGGCATGCACCAGAATTTCGAGCATGGCACAGGCGTAGCTGAGTGATGCATAGATGACGGGGCGACCAGGGCTGTTCCAGCGCCCGCCGACCAGGGCGGCCCCGGTGCCGTCCCAGAGCGGGTGCCGGCTGTCGGCGATGCGGTAAAGCTGCATCGGGCGTATCAAGCGGCCAGGCCGTAATAAAGCTTCCAGAGCAGTTCTTCCACCCGCCGCGCGCCCAGTTCGGTCATGGACACGTCAAGCGGCGTGCGGCCCTGCAGCATGGGATGCGGCGCGCTCAGGAAAGCTCGGGCGTCGTCTTCGGAGTTCCACACGTAGTCGGCTGTGGCGAAAACGCGCGCCAGCCGTTCAGCCCGCCCGGACTCGTCGGCCGTGAGCGTGCCGCGCCGGCGCTTGTAGGTGGCTTCGGGAACGATACGGTAGAGCAGTTTTTTGCGGTCTTCACCGGCAAGCAGCACCCGGTCCACGCTGGCTTTCAGCGCGTCCTTGGGCAGGCCGTGGGCAATGCGGTCATCGAGTTCGGCGAACGAATGCGGCAGCGGCAGCAGCGCCATGACGGCGGCGATTTTCTCGGGGGTTACCAGCACCATGGCGGCCTTTCGGGTATCAATTGATACCTTGATTATAGGTCGAATGATGCTGAATCTACCACTGCTTGCGTTGCAAGCGCAGGGCTGAACCTGACGAAAAGACCAGATCACCCCATTCGCAGCGGGTTTTGGCTTTGTTGTCAGGCAGCCGGCCCAGCCCGGCGGCCAGCATGTCGCGCAGTGATGCCGTTAATAGCAAACGGCATTCAAAAATGATCAACGCTGCGCAAAAACTACGGTCCCAGCGGTACGGTCTGTATTCGTCACAGCAATCAGGAACTGACGCTTGCCGCTGGACAGCAGGCTACTGACGCCTATGCCTTTTCCGGTCAAACCCGGCAGAGTACAAGGTGCGGAGCCAAAAGTAATCGAGACATCCAGCACATTTTTGCCGGAAGCCCGTGGCGTGGAGGTTCCGGTGAACGAACAACCTGAAACCGCCGTACCGGAAATGGCACCCGCCGAGCTGATTGAAAAGCTCAACCCTTCACCGGCCAGCGAGGTTCCAGACCAGTTTCCTGAAACGCTGGCAAGCGTTGCAGCGGTGTCATAGGTGTAATTTGCCGTGGCTGGCGCCGTACCGGTGAAGCTGGCCGAGCCGCCTGCATTTGAAACGCTGCCCGTGATGCTGACCTTCGGGCTGTAGGAAGCCGAAAGCGTTCCGGTATCGACTTGTCCGTTGTTCACATACTCTTTGACGTTCGAGGCTGAAAAACTGTTGTTGTTGGACGCGCCTTTGCCCTCGACCAAGCTCGTGACCCTGAACACGCCTTGCGTATCCGTGTTGCCTATCAAGGAGTAAAACTGGTCGTTTTCCAGCATCAGCAACTGAAATTGCTTGCCGGTGGAAACCGTGCCTTGGTAATAGCCTTCGGCTGCAGCCAACGGTACGGGGGCGGCAGGGATGCTTGCCGCCGGGCTGTCGCTTCCGCCGCCACAAGCTGTTAACAAAGACGCAACTGCCAAGACAAAGGCGGTAAGGGGCGAGTAATTCATTATTTCCTTTTTTACTGTGATGTTCTGCGTAACAAGCGCAACAAATATCCCAAAATGGAATATTCCGAATCGGAATTTAGCATGAATAAATGCTTTATCAAGCCCGCTACATTGCCTTGCGCCAGGAATTGGTTCAGGCGCGGGTGCGGGCAGGAATTACCCAGCTCCAACTGGCGCAGTCGCTTCACAAGGTTCAGTCTTTCGTGTCCAAGGTTGAAACCGGCGAGCGTTACCTGGATGTGCTTGACTTTCTTGCCTGGTGCGAGGCCGTCGAAGCCAGTGCCGAAGACGTGCTCCGGAAAATAAAAATGGTCACGCCCTGAACAGGAACCCTGCGGCTGAATTGACTTTTTTCTTGGTTCGTTGGCAGCGCTGCATGGTTTCAGGAAAACCGCCGGTATTAGACGCTTTTACAGGAAGGACAGCCGTTCTAAACGGATGCGAGCAAAAATTTACAGGTTTTAGAGCGATTGCGCAGGTAAGGCATGCATGCATAGCTCTGTTTTTTATAGCAGTCTTGGCAGCGTTCCAGAGGAAATCAGCCATGTTTCCTGCATCCTTTGCAGTACGATCAACCTTCGCTTCATCCCGGTTGACCCACCCAAAGGAATTCATGTTGGCCACTTCGTCACTTTCCTCCTTGTCGCTCTCGCGCCGCGTGCTGTGCGCCACCGCCACAGCCGCCCTTTTGCTGTGCCACGGCGCGGGTGCGCTGGCCGCAACGCCGAAAGACACGCTGGTGATCGCCTTCGGGTTTGACGACATCATCACCATGGACCCGGCCGAGGCCTTCGAGCTGTCGGCGGGCGAAGTGATGGGCAACACCTATGACCGACTGGTGCGGCTCGATGTGAACGACCCGTCGAAGCTGATCGGCGACGTGGCGAAATCGTGGACGGTGTCGCCGGATGGCAAGACCTACACCTTCGAGCTGAAACCCGGGCTAAAGTTTGCATCAGGCAACGCGCTGACGGCAGACGAAGTGGCTTGGTCGCTGCACCGGGCGGTGAGCCTGGACAAGTCGCCCGCCTTCATCCTGACGCAGTTCGGCTTCACCAAGGACAACGCCCGGGACAAGATCAAGGCCACCGGCCCCTTGAGCCTGACGCTGGAAACCGACAAGGCGTATGCGCCGACCTTCGTGCTCAACTGCCTGACCGCCAACATCGGCGCCATCGTGGACAAGAAACTGCTGATGTCCAAGGAGCAAAACGGCGACTGGGGCTACGGCTGGCTGAAAACCAACTACGCCGGTTCCGGCCCGATGAAGCTGCGCGAATGGCGGGCCAACGAAATCGTCGCGCTGGAGCGCAACGACAACTACTACGGCCCCAAGCCGCCGCTGGCCCGCATCATCTACCGCCACGTGAAGGAAGCGGCCACCCAGCGCCTGCTGCTGGAAAAAGGCGACATCGACATTGCCCGCAACCTGAGCCCGCAGGATATCGCGGCCCTCTCGACCAACAAGGACATCAAGCTGACCTCGGCGACCAAGGGCACGGTGTACTACATCAGCCTGAACCAGAAAAACGCCAACCTGGCCAAACCCGAGGTGCGGGAAGCCCTGAAATGGCTGGTTGATTATTCGGCCATCGGTGACACGCTGATCAAGAACATCGGCGTGGTGCACCAGAACTTCCTGCCCATCGGCCTGCTGGGCGCGAGCAAGGACAACCCGTACAGGCTGGACGTGGCCAAGGCCAAGGCGCTGCTGGCCAAGGCCGGCCTGCCCAACGGCTTCAAGGTGACGATCGACATGCGCACCATCCAGCCGGTGCAGGGCATCACCGAAGCTTTTCAACAAACCGCCAAGCAGGCCGGCATCGACATCGAGATCATTCCCGGCGACGGCAAGCAGGTGCTGACCAAGTACCGAGGCCGCACCCACGACATGTACATCGGCCAATGGGGTTCGGACTACTGGGACCCGCATTCGAATGCCGACACCTTCACCCGCAACCCCGACAATGCCGACGAGGCCAAGGCCAAGCCGCTGTCCTGGCGCAATGCCTGGGCGATTCCGGAATTGACCAAAAAGTCGGATGCCGCCGTGCTGGAGCGCGATTCGGCCAAGCGCCGTGCGATGTACGAAGAGCTGCAGGCCGAGTTCCGCAAGACCAGCCCGTTCATCATGCTGTACCAGCAGACCGAAGTCGCCGCCTACCGCAGCAATGTCGATGGCCTGAAGCTGGGCCCGACCTTTGACACCAACTACATGTTCAAGGTAGCCAAGCGCTGACCCGGCGACTTGCAGTTTTGGCAGTTCCTGATCCCCTCGCCCTGAGCCCGGCGCCGCTGTCTGCGGCCCGGTCCTCCCGCCCATCAAACCACGTCCGCCGCCTGAACGCCCTCGGGCGTTTTCTGGTGGTGATTCTGCTCACCTACCTGGGCCTGCTGGCCGTCACCTTTTTCATCGGCCGGGTGATTCCGGTCGATCCGGTGCTGGCGATGGTCGGCGACAACGCGCCGCCGCATGTGGTGGCCCGGGTGCGCGAGGAAATGGGGCTGAACAAGCCGCTGTACACGCAGTTTTATATCTACCTGCGCAAGGTGCTGAGCGGCGATTTTGGCGTCTCGGTGCTGACCGCCAACCCGGTGATGCAGGACATTCGCCGTGCCTTTCCGGCGACGATGGAACTGGCCAGCCTGGGCATTTTGTTCGGCGCGGGCCTGGGCGTGCCGCTGGGCGTGTGGGCGGCGGTGCGGCGCGGCCAACTGGTCGACCAGGTGGTGCGCGTCATCGGGCTGGTGGGGTATTCGGTGCCGATCTTCTGGCTCGGGCTGATGGCGCTGGTGCTGTTTTACGCCAGGCTGGACTGGGTCAGCGGGCCGGGTCGCATTGACGTGGCGTATGAATTCACGCTGGTGCCGGTCACCGGTTTTCTGCTAATCGACACCGCGATGGCGGGCGAATGGGACGCCTTTGGCAATGCGCTGTCGCACTTGATCTTGCCGGCGTCGCTGCTGGGCTACTTTTCGCTCGCCTACATCAGCCGCATGACGCGCTCCTTCATGCTCAACGAGCTGGCGCAGGAGTACGTGGTGGCGGCGCGCGCCAAGGGCCTGTCCGAAGCCCGCATCATCTGGCGCCACGCGCTGCGCAATGCGATGGTGCCGCTGGTCACGGTGATTGCGCTGTCGTATGCCGGGCTGTTAGAGGGCTCGGTGCTGACCGAAACCGTGTTTGCCTGGCCGGGCCTGGGGCTGTACATCACCAATTCGCTGCAGAACGCCGACATGAACGCGGTGCTGGGCGGGACGATTGTGGTGGGCTCGATCTTCATCGGCCTGAACCTGCTGTCGGACCTGCTCTACACCCTGCTGGACCCGAGGACGCGCACGCGATGAACGAGACGACGACTTCACTGCCCGAAGCACCGGCCAACGACGCGGTCGCATCTCTGCCTCAGCAGGGGCCGCGGGACTGGCTTCGCCAGACCGCAGGCGCAGCGGCCCCCCCGGGGGGCAGAGAGCCACACGCAGTGGGCGAACGTGGGGGTCTTGTTCAGTGGCTGATGTCGGACCGGCCTTCATCCAGAAGGCAGGCGGCGCTGGGCCGGGCCTACGGCGGCTGCCGCACGTTTGCGCGCAACCGGCTGGCGATGGTCGGGCTGGTGATCGTGGTGGCCTTGGTCTTGGTGGCGATTTTTGCCGACCTGCTGGCGCCCTACTCGGCCTACATCGGCGATTTGCGCACCACGCGGTTGCTGCCGCCGTCATGGGCGCACTGGATGGGCACTGACGACCAGGGCCGGGACATCTTGTCGCGGCTGATTCACGGCTCGCGCATCACGCTGTTCGTGGTGGTGCTGGTCGCCGTGCTGGCCGCGCCGCTCGGGCTGCTGGTGGGCACGGTGGCGGGGTATGCCGGCGGGCTGGTCGATGCCGCCTTGATGCGCATCACCGACATTTTTCTGGCGTTTCCGCGACTGATTCTGGCGCTGGCGTTTGTCGCCGCGCTTGGCCCCGGCATCGAAAACGCGGTGATTGCGATTGCCATCACCTCCTGGCCGCCCTATGCGCGCATGGCGCGGGCCGAGACACTGACGATCCGCCAGACCGACTACATTGCCGCCGTGCAGCTGCTGGGCGCGTCGCCGTGGCGCATCGTGCTGCGCCACATCATGCCGCTGTGTCTGTCGTCGGTGATCGTTCGCGTCACGCTGGACATGGCGGGCATCATTTTGACCGCCGCCGGTCTGGGTTTTCTGGGCCTGGGCGCGCAGCCGCCGATGCCCGAATGGGGCGCGATGATTGCCAACGGCCGGCTCTATGTGCTGGACCAGTGGTGGGTAGCGGCGGCGCCCGGCGCGGCGATTTTTGTCGTCAGCCTGGCCTTTAACCTGCTGGGCGACGGCTTGCGCGATGCGCTGGACCCGAAGGCGGCCAAATGAGCACACCGCCGCTTCTGGTCGTCGAGGATTTGCGCGTGGCGTTTCCCAGCCGCGATGGCGGCATGGTCGAAGCCGTGCGCGGCGTGTCGTTCACGCTGGGCCGCGAGCGACTCGGCATTGTGGGCGAATCGGGTTCGGGCAAGTCGCAGACTGGACGCGCCATTCTGGGCCTGACCGCACCCGAAGGCCTCGTCAAGGCCCGGCGGCTGGAGTTCAGCGGCGTCGATCTGCTCAGCTGCCCGCCCAAGCAGCGCCGGGCCTTGCGCGGCGGGCGCATCGCCATGGTGCTGCAGGACCCGAAGTTCTCGCTGAATCCGGTGATGACCATCGGCGCGCAGATTGTGGAAACGCTGCAGGCGCATACCCGCATCTCCAGCCGCGAAGCCAAAAAGCGCGCACTGGCAGCGCTTGAATCGGTGCGCATCGACAACCCCGAACGGGTTTATAAGCTCTATCCGCACGAAGTCTCGGGCGGCATGGGCCAGCGCGCCATGATTGCGATGATGCTGATTGCCGAACCGGACATTTTGATTGCCGACGAGCCAACGTCGGCGCTCGATGTCACGGTGCAGTTGCAGGTCCTGTCCATCCTCGATGCGCTGGTGACCGAGCGCGGCATGGGCCTGATTCTGGTGTCGCACGATTTGCGGCTGGTGTCGTCGTTTTGCGACCGCATTTTGGTGATGTACGCCGGCCGGGTGGTGGAGGAACTGGCGGCGGGCGGACTCGCCCATGCGCAGCACCCGTACACGCGCGGGCTGATGGCGTGTCTGCCGCAGCTTGGCGCCTCCACGCACCCGCTGGCGACGCTGGACCGCCGGCCGGAGTGGGCGCTGTGAGCACGCACACGGCCCTGGGCCTGGACGTTGGCCACCTGCGCGTCAGTTTTGACGGCTTCGTCGCTGTGGCCGACACGTCGTTTCGCGTCGCGCCGGGTGAAAGCTTCGGCATCGTCGGCGAATCGGGCTCGGGCAAATCAACCGTGTTGCGCGCCATCTGCGGCCTGGTGCCGAAAGAGTCGGGCACGGTGCAACTGACCGGCGACGGCGCAAGCCATGCGCCCGGCAGCAAGGCTTTTCGCCGCCGGGTGCAGATGGTGTTCCAGGACCCCTACGGTTCGCTGCACCCGCGCCAGACAGTGGACCGGCTGCTGGCCGAGCCGCTGGCAATTCACGGCATGCTGGACGCCGAAACCCGCATCGAGCGCGCGCTCGATGAAGTCGGACTCGGCCAGGGTTTCCGCTTTCGCTACCCGCACCAGCTGTCGGGCGGGCAGCGCCAGCGCATCGCGATTGCCCGGGCGCTGATCCTGGAGCCGCAAATTTTGCTGCTGGACGAACCCACCTCGGCGCTCGATGCCTCGGTGCAGGCCGAGGTGCTGAACCTGCTCGAAGACCTGCGCCAGCGTCGCAACCTGACCTTCGTCATGGTCAGCCACGACCTGGCGGTGGTGACGCATTTGTGCGAGCGGCTGATGGTGATGCAGCGCGGCCAGACGGTGGAAGTTGTGGCGTCCAGCGACCTCGCCGCCCACCGCGTGACCGAGCCTTACACGCTGAGCCTGATGCAGGCGTCGTCGGGCTTTCAGCGCGCGTCCGGGACGGTCTGATCCGGCAGCGCTTGCCCACAAGAGCGGCATCAAATGCTCCTGATTAAATAGCGGGTTGTGCATACTCAGCAAGCGCTACAGGCATTATTTGCTTGAATTTTTAACCCAGGCGCTGGTTCTTGCAGGCCTGAAGCCCCGACTTGGCACAACGCTCTTGGCTGGGCTGAAAAACGGAAGGCCTGCCGCCATGCGCGACAGGCCTTCACGCTGTTCCGCAGCGAAGCACTGGCAGGCGGCCAGGGCGCCGCCGCTTTTTTCTTTACAGGCGCCGGCCCAGCAGCAGGCCCACCACCACGCCCACGCCCGCCGCCACGCCGATGGCGGTCCAGGGCGACTCGTGCACATAGTGGTCGGCGGCATGGGCGGCCTCGCGGGTCCGGGCGAGCAGCGCCTCTTCGGCATCGATCAGGCGGAACTTGGCTTCGCGCAGGCGGTTTTCGATGCGGCTGCGCAGCCTGGCCATCTTTTCTCCCGCCTGGTCTGCCGTGGCCGACAAGGTTTCTTCGGCGTCGGCTATTTCCGAGCGGATGGCCGAAACCAGTCTTTCCTGTGTCTGAACCAGGGTGGGGCTGTCGTTGGTCATGAATGAATCTTTCAAAAAAATTGACTGAACCCTCAAAAGATAGCAGATTCACCGCGTTTTACTGGCGATTCGGCGCAGATTTCCATGCAGCAGACCCTGGGTTGCGCCTGTGCTGAAAAGAAAATGAAGCCGCGTCGGGGCGGTGCCCGCCCCGACGCGTGCGCAAAAAGCCGCAGGTGAGGAATAATCCAGACGCCCATCGACTTGCTGCCGCCCTTCCCGAACTCTTTTTTTTACCTCTATTTACGCATCCACCATGTCCGTCTGTCCTCAGCCTCTGCGCGTCTTCACGCCTGCATCGACCCGACGCGGCGGTCGGTCTTGACCGCCGCGCGCCTGAGCGGACGCGACATGGCGGCCGCGCTGGTCGTGGTGCTGATCTGGGGGGTGAATTTTGTCGCGATGAAATTCGCCCTGCGCGACTTCACGCCGTTCCAGTTGGGCGTTGCCCGGTTCACCTTTGCCTTGCTGCCGCTGGCGCTGTTCATCCGGCCGCCGCAGGTGCCGTGGAAATGGGTGGTGCTGTACGGGTTGTTCCAGGGGGTCGGGCAGTTCGGCATCTTGTTCATCGCGCTGAAGATCGGCATGACGGCGGCGCTGGCGTCGGTGCTGCTGCAGACGCAGGTGTTCTTTACCGCGCTGTTTGGTTTTGTCCTGCTGCAGGAGCGCGCCAGCCGGCCGCTGCAGGCCGGCATGGTGCTGGCGGCGCTGGGCCTGGCCTGCTTTGGCTACAACTATGCCAGTCCCGGCGCGGCCAGCGGCACCACGGTCGCCGGCTTTGCGCTGACGCTGTGCGCCGCCGCCATGTGGGCAGCATCCAACATCGTGGCGCGGCAGTTGCAGAAAGTCTCCAGCCACTACTCGCCGATCGCTTTTGTCGTCTGGAGCGGCGGCGTGGCTATCCTGCCCTTCATGGCGCTGTCCTGGGCTTTCGACGACCCGGCCGTGCGCTGGCAGTGGCTCGAAGCGGGCTGGACCAGCTGGCTGTCCATCGCCTACCTGGGCTGGGTGGCCACGGTGGTGGGCTACAGCCTGTGGACCGGGCTGCTCAAGCGCCACCCGGCCAACCGTGTCTCGCCTTTCGGCCTGGGCGTTCCGGTGGTCGGCCTGGCCGCCGGCATGGGGGTGCTGGGCGAGTCGGTCACGCCCTGGCAGTGGGCCGGCATTGCGCTGCTGGTGGCGGCACTGGCCTGCGTGATGCTCGGCGGGCTGGTCAGGCGGCGCTGAGGCGTCGGTTCAGCGCCTGAATGTTGCAGACACGCTTTTGCGGCGTCGTCCGACAACCACGAAACATCCGCCTGCCTAAGCTGAACGTCTTATGCAAAATGACTCACCCACCTCCACCAAAATTCCGACGCTCAGGCAAGTGAAGGAATTCGACCAAAACCGGTCCAGTTTTCCCGGCGAACACTGGCTGGTGCTTGGCGCCGGTGTCGCCGTGCTGATGGCGTCCCGCCGCAGCCGGTCGTTTTTGATGCGCACGGCGGGTTCGACGCTGGGCAGTGCGCTGCTCTACCGCGCGGCCAGCGGCCGGGACGGACTGGGCAAAGTGCTTCGTTTCCTGCCTGGCGGCTTTTTGACCGGCAGACGTTGACACCGCCAACGGCTTGTCTGCCTGCATGCCCCGCGGCCTGGCCACGACAGACATCCAGCGGTCAACGCATCACAAGGGACGGCGGCGGGCGAAACGAACCACGGTGACGCCGGGTTTTGCCTGGCGCACCGAAGGCATGACCAGGACGCAATCGTCGTAAGGCGTCGTCACTGGTTCGGACCCATTCCAGCCCAACACCGTGCCTGCCTTGGCAATGCATTCAAGTCCCTGGAAAGATTCGGTGAAACGAAAGTCCGCGCTGCGGGCCACCACCGGGCCGGTCACTTCCAGCACCCACTGGCGTTCGCAATCGCCCTGCAGCCAACCCGGCAAAAGCTGCTGCAATGCGTCGCTTGGCAGCGTTCCGGCTGCTTGCAGGAAACGCACACACATGTCCTGGGCGACCTTGCGGCTGGACACATCGCCATGAAAGCCGCATTCCAGCAACAGTGACCGGGTTTGTGCATCGCCGCCTTCAGGATTCAGCGTTCCGAAACGCCCGAAGTCCCGCATCCGTACGCCGTCCTTGTGGCCGGCATCGACCACGACATATTCCGGCGTGCGCAGACATCTGGCAAGTTCGAGGTTGCGGGCCTGCATGCCGGCCAGCAGCAACGGGGCGGCGCGCTCGTGCATGGAGTGCAGGTCGAGCAGCCAGTCGGCGCGCGCAACCAACGGGCGCAGCGCGGCGGCACGGCGGCGCTCTGCCGTGCTGCCGCTCTCGATGCGGTCGGTCTCCCATTGACGGTTCAGGTCTTCCTCGACAAAGCGCGAGGCGTCGTGGTCGGCCGGGTCAAACCGGTCAAACGCAGCCAGATTGCAAAATGCCAGCGTCAGCTTGCCCTGTTGCGGTCGCACACCGGCTTCCAGCAAGCCCTTGAGCGCCCAGGCCCCGCACAGTTCGTTGCCGTGAACCAGAGCCGTGATCAGCACATCACGCCCAGCCAAACCTGAGTCGAATTGCCAGACGCCCTCGACGCCGGTGTTGCCGGCGCGCCAGTCAGCGATGTCGGGTTTGGGCAGATGAAACTGCAAAGTAGAGGCGGTCATTCCTTGATCTTCGCGAAGTCGACAATGCGCTGGTATTTTGCGGTTTCCTGCTTCAGGAAAGCGGGCATGTCCACATTGAGCGGCGAGACGGTCGAGCCCGAGTCTTCAAGTTTCTTGCGCAGCGCCAGGGTCTGCAGGGACTCGTTCAGGGCGGTTTTGAGTTTGGCAACCACGGGTGCTGGCATGCGCGCCGGACCCATCAGCGCAAACCAGATGTTGATGTCGATGCCCTTGAGCTTGGGCGTTTCGGCCAGCGCCGGGATATCGGTCGTCATCGGCGAACGTTTGGCTTCGGTGGTGCCAAGCGCGACCACCTTGCCGCTGCGAATATGCGGCAACCCGCTGGACAGCACAAACACGCCGAAGTCGATGTTGTTGCCCAGCAGGTCGTTGGCCAGGGGCGCCACGCCGCGGTACGGGATGTGCGTCATGAACAGGCCGCCCTGGTCTTTCACCATCTCGCCGGCCAGATGCAGGGCGGTGCCGACGCCGGAACTGCCATAGCTGTACTTGCCCGGATTCTGGGCGACCTGGCGCATGAACTGCTCCACGGTTTTCACGCCTGAGCTTTGCGACGCCACCAGCACCATCGGCTGGGTGGCGATCAGGCCGATGGGGGTGAAGTCCTTGATGTCGTACTTGACGGCGCTCGACACCAGGCGGGAGATGGCAATCTCGTTGCTCGCGCCGACCAGCAGCGTGTAGCCATCGGCGGCGGCGTTGGCCACCTTCTGGGCGCCGATGGCGCCACCAGCGCCACCCACGTTTTCGATGATCACCGGAACGCCGAGTTTTTTGGACAACTCCAAGCCCAGCACACGCCCGGTCAGGTCGGTGCTGCCACCGGCCGGGTAAGCCACCACGATCGTGATGGGTTTGCTGGGGTAAGGGTCAGGCTGGGCGAGCACGCTGGCGCCCGCCAGCAGGGCCAGCGCGCCGAACAATGCGGGACGGCCGGGAAAAGCTAAAGAGAAGCTAAAGGGGAATAAAAGGGATTTCAAGGGATTTCTTTCCAAAGTGGCAAACGCGGGGGTTACTCGGTGATCCTGGCAAAGTCGACGATTTTTTTGTACTTCGCCATTTCGGTGTTCAGGAACCTGTCCATGTCCACGCCGGGCGGGGCGATGGTGGAACTGGCGTCTTCGAGTTTTTTGCGCAGCTCGGGCGATTGAAGGGAGTCGCCCAGGGCTTTCTTGAGCCGGGCTGCCACTGGCGCGGGCAGGTGGGCCGGTCCCATCAGGACATACCAGGTGCCTATATCAATGCCCTTGAGCTGGGGCGTTTCGGCCAGCGCGGGAATCTCCTGCGTCACCGCTGAACGCTTGCGTTCGGTCGTGCCCAGCGCCACCAGCTTGCCACTGCGAATAAAAGGCAGCGCACTGGACAGCACATACACACCAAAATCGATGTTGCCGCCCAGCAAGTCATTGGTCAGCGGCGCCACGCCGCGGTAGGGGATGTGGGTCATGAACAGGCCCGCCTGGTCCTTCACCATTTCACCGGCCAGGTGCAGCGAGCTGCCGACACCCGATGAGCCATAGCTGAACTTGCCCGGGTTTTGCTTGACCAGACTCAAGAACTGGCCGACGTTTTTGACGCCGGATTTCTGCGAAGCCACCAGCACCAGTGGCTGCGAGGCAATCAGGCCCAGCGGTGTGAAATCCTTGATGTCGTACTTCACGGAAGCTGAAACCAGCCGGTTGATCGCGACTTCGTTGTTGGCGCCGACCAGCAGCGTGTAGCCATCCGGCGCGGCGTTGGCCACTTTCTGGGCGCCGATGGCGCCCGCAGCACCACCGATGTTTTCGATCACCACCGGCACCCCGAGTTTTTTGGACAGTTCAATCGCCAGGGTTCGACCGGTCAAATCGGTGCTGCCGCCGGGCGGATAGGCCACCACGAGCGTGACCGGCTTGTTGGGGTAGGCGTCGACCTGCGCGGCCGCAGGGCCCGGCATCAGCAGCGCAATGCTGCCCAGCAGCGCCGTGCAACGAAAAATAGTCAAAAAAGCCATGGCAAATCCTGGGTGAAATGAGTCCGCCCATTGTCCGGACTGTCGCGCGCTGCCTGGTGCCACTAAAGCACAGAACGGTGCTTTTTCGGAAAAGACTTTCCAACGGGCTCAGCGGGATTCGAGCGAATTCCAGATGCTTTCAGCCAGTGGGCTGAGCGGCCGCTTGGCGCGGCAGATACGCACTTCAAATGCAATCTCCAGCCGCTTGTCACCCACCGCCACCAGCTGCCCGGCCTTGACCGCGCCGACCGCCATGGACCACGGCAGCCAGGCCACGCCAAGACCCTTGAGGACGTATTCGATCAGTGCGTCGGCTGAATCGCTTTCCACAACGCGGCGCAGGGCAGGCGCATGCGGGTTGTTGGCCAGGTGGTCCTGCACCAGGCGGCCCAGGGCCAGCGTTCCGGCATACGCCAGATAGGGCGCCGGACTGCCGTGTCCGAAGCGGTGCAAGCCCTGCCCATGCGCATCGGCGCGCGTCAGCGGCACCAGCCGGTCCTGCCCCAGAGACAAATAGGCATATTGCCGGGCATTGAGCCGCAGGGCCAGCAGCGGATGGTGGTAGGTCAGCATGAAGTCGGCATCGCCGCGTTCCAGCAACTGCGCCGTATCCGCCAGGGAGCGTGTCAGGATGCGGAACTCGCCGCCCGCCTGTTCCAGCATCGGCTGCAGCTTGACGAGCCAGTCGGCGACCAGCGTGCGCGCCAGCGTGCGGCCGGTGGCCAGTGTCACCGTGTGGTCCTGCCGTCCTGCCGCGCTCAGCAACTCCTCCCGGGCATAGCCCAGGCTGCGCAACATCTGCTGGGCGTTGTCCAACAGGCTGACGCCGGACGAGGTGAACGTGACCGGGCTGCTGCCGCGCTCGATCAGTGGTGCGCCAGCCCAGGCTTCAAGCGCCTTGATGCGCCGGCCAAAGGCCGGATGCGTGACACTGCGCAGCTCCGCCGCACGGCTGAAATTGCGGGTTTGCGCCAGTGCGGCCAGGTCTTCCAGCCACTTGAGTTGCATGACAGCCAAGGCCTGGGAATCCACGCCGGCGTTCAGCCGCGGGCGGCCTTCAAGACATCGCGCGTCTTCAGCGCTTCGCGCCGCGCAGCCTGGGCAAAGTCGTCGCCAGCCGAGGCATACAGGATGGCCCGCGACGAGTTGACGATGATGGGCGCGTCCGGGCGCCAGCCGGCCTTGACGGTGGCCACGGCATCGCCGCCCTGCGCGCCCACGCCGGGGATCAGCAGCGGCAGCACAGGCGCCATGGCGCGCACTTTTTCAATTTCCGCCGGATAGGTCGCGCCGACCACCAGCCCGAGCTGGCCGTTGAGGTTCCACGGGCCTTGCGCCAGCCGGGCGATGTGTTCGTAGAGCAGCGGCTGGCCTTCGACCGACGCCAGGCGCTGGCTTTGCAGGTCGTCGCCGCCGGGGTTGGAGGTGCGGCAGAGCAGGAAGGCGCCCTTGCCGGGGTACTTCAGGTAGGGCGCGACCGAGTCAAAGCCCATGAAGGGCGACAGCGTGACCGCGTCGGCGCCGTAGCGCTCGAAGGCTTCAATCGCGTATTGCTCGGCGGTGCTGCCGATGTCGCCGCGCTTGGCGTCCAAGATGATGGGCACCTGCGGCGCGCTGCGGCGCATGTGCGCCATCAGGCGCTCCAGCTGGTCTTCGGCGCGGTGGGCGGCAAAGTAGGCGATCTGCGGCTTGAAGGCGATCACCAGGTCGGCGGTCGCATCGACGATGGCGGCGCAAAAATCGTAAATCCGGCCGGCATCGCCCTGGAGTTTTCCGGGAAACCGCGCCGGATCGGGGTCCAGCCCGACGCACAGCATGGACTGGTTCTGGCGTTCTGCGGCGCCGAGCATGTCAAGAAAGGTCATGCCCTTATTGTAAGAAGCGCACGCTCAGCCTGCGCGCGCCGCCAGGCCCATGGCCAGGCACAGGTCGTCCCAGGCCTTGGCCTTGTCCTGCGGGCAGCGCAGCAGGTAGGGCGCGTCATGCGTCACCACGGCGCTACGGCCGTGCAGCGCATGCGGCTGGCCGCGCAACTTGCCGAAGGGCTCGCTGGATGCCAGCAGCGCCTGCGCCGCCAGCCGGCCCATGACCAGCACCATATCGGGCCGCGCCTGTTCAACCAGCGCGCCCAGCGCGGCCAGGAATTCGTCCATGGCCCCGGCGATGGTCTGGCGCACCAGCGGCGCGAACAGCACGGCGCCGGCGTCCTGGTGCAGCCGGGCGGCGCGCAGCATGTTGTCCAACAGCCGGCCGGCATCGCCCTCGAAAGCCGGGGCATCCAGCGCGGCCGGCGGCGCTTGCGCCAGCACCAGCCAGCGCGCGCCACCGACCCGCGCGGTGTCGGCATACAGCCGCTGCGCCGGGCCCAGGCGCCAGCCGGGCTGGACGCTGCCGTCGGAGATGTGGACGGACGGCGCCGGCGACGGCGTGGGCGGCGCAGCGCGGACAGGCCGGGGCGCCGCCGCATCCTGCCGGGCGGCTGGCGCCAGAGGTGCAGCAGCCGCCAAGGCACTGTCCACCTGAAAATTTTGACCAGAACCGGCCTTTGCGCTTACCGGGAATGCATTAGCTGCTATGACTTCGATAGCAGGCGGCATTTCAACCACCGGCGCCAGGGGTTGCCAGATGCGCACGCCCATTTCCTGCAGCATGGCGCGCTGGCGCGTGTCGAGGTTCAGGCGCATGGGGGACGGCTTTTCATCAGGCTTCACAACTTCAGGCTCATGACGATGGCGTCCTCGCCCCGGGGCGATGCCGCGCTGGCCGGGTAGTAACTGCGACGCGTGCCGACATGGCGAAAGCCATGGCTTTCGTACACCGCCCGGGCGCGCGCATTGCTGACGCGCGCCTCCAGCCACAGCCACTGCGCGCCCTGCCCGCGCGACCAGACGCCGAGCGCATCGAGCATCACCCGCGCCCAGCCCTGGCGCTGGCAGGCGGGCGCCACCGTGATGTTGAGCAGATGCACCTCGTCCACGCCCTTCATGGCGACAAAATAACCCAGCAGTTCGGGCTTGTCCGCCGGGCCGGCGGCCAGCAGCTGCGCCTGGTAGCCGGCCTGCAGCGAATCGAGGAAATTGCGCTCGCTCCACGGATGCGGATACGCGCTGTGCTCGGTCCGAAGCACCGCCGGCAGCCAGGCGTGGGTCATGGTTTCGAAGCGGGCTTCGAGCAGCTGGAAGGGTTGAAGGGCGGCGTTCATGCGCAGGGCCTGTCAGCTTTGCAGTGGCATCACCGGAGCCGCTGGAATCAGCGACGCGGCCAGGGCAGCGGCCTTGGCCCGGGCGCGCTCGTCGGTGGTCTGGGCGACCTTGTCGCGCACATACAGCGGCAGCGCCTGCGCAGCATCAATGCATTGCCCGGCGGCGGCCAGCGCGGGCGCCAGGCGCAGCAGCGCGGTGGCGGTCGGAAAGGCCTCGATGCAGTCCAGCGCGGCCAGGCCTGCGGGCAGCCGGCCGGCATACACGGCGAACACATTGCCGGCCAGCAGCTGCGGCGCCGCGCCAGGCACCAGGTTTTCGGGCCGGATCAGCTCGCAGCCCATCAGGGACGCGCAGGAGCCGCGCCTGAATTCATAGCTCTGCACATACATCTCGTCCATGCGGGCATCGAGCAGCGCGGTGATGGTCAAGGGCGCGTCACTGTCGGCCATGGCCCCGTAGCGCTGAAAGCGCGCCTCCTCGGCAACGGCCATCAGCGTGTCGATGGGCAGCACCGGGATGCCCGCGCCGTGGTTGGCGCCGAAGGCCAGCCCCTGCGCCACCGCGCAGGCGGTGCGCAGCCCGGTGAACGAGCCCGGTCCCCGGCCAAAGGCAATCGCATCCAGCGCGCCCAGCGTCATGCCGGACTCGCTCAGCAGCGCCAGGATCGCCGGGATCAGGGTGGTGGAGGCTTGCGCCCCGCCCGGGCCGCTGCGCGGCCAGACGCGCGTGCCGTCGGTCACGGCAATCGACAGGCGGTCGGTGCTGGTGTCAAACGCGAGGAATTTAAGAGGTTTAGGCATTGAATCGGGCTCTAGCCCATTAGAGTCGGGCACTGTCAGCTATTAATTTGATAGTTTTTAGCGGCATGAGACCAGGTGGCGCACGCAGCAACCCCAGTCGTGGTGCCGCGATTATCCGGCCTGGCTGCTTGCGCTACCGGGCGGCCCATAATGACACTGTGCTTTTTTCGCGGCGCTTTCAGCGCCATCATCCTTCAGCCCGCAGCCCCTGGCTCCCCCCTGGCAGGCTCAATACGCGCTACCGCAGTGGCACGCACAAGCCAATCGCTGCGCAAGAAAAAGACCCCCATGAAAATTATTGGCTACATTGCAGTCCTGCTCGTGACATTGGCCGTTTTGCTGCTGGGTGCGGGACAGCTTGGGTTTTTGGCGGGCCAAGCGCCGGGTGATCTTGGTGTGCGCCAACACAGGCTCAAGCCGCCGTCGCTCACGCCCAATAGCGTTTCAAGCCAGACAGCGCTTTACCCTGACAACCCGCAGCGCGTTGATGCCGAGGTGGCGCCACTGAGTTACACCGGCGACGCAAAGGCCGCAATGGCACGGCTTGCAGGCATCGTCAGCAACATGCCGCGCACCACCGTGGTCACCCGTGAGCCGGCTTACCTCTACGCGCAGTGCAAGACCCAATGGCTGGGGTTTACCGACGATCTGGAGTTCTTGCTCGACGAGCCGGCAGGCGTGATCCAGGTGCGCTCGGCGAGCCGGTTGGGCAAGAGCGACATGGGCGTGAACCGCAAGCGCGTTGAAGCGCTGCGCCAACAGTTCGAGCAGGGTGGCGCGTAAAGGGGTTTAAAGGGGTTTAAAGGGGTTTAAAGGGGCTTAAAGGGGCTTAAAGGCGCATCAAGGCGCCGCGTCTTCCTGTCGTCGTGCGCTTTAAGCGCGCCCGCTGAAGGGCTCGGTGCAAACTGAAACCCCTGGGACGGTTCACGGGCGCCCGAATTAAACACCCTTATTTTTACGCTCAAGACGTAACGCGGCAGGACAGCGCGAGAATTGCGGATGCTTTTTCCTTTCCTGTCCCACAGTGCGACTCCTCACACCCGCGCCCACCCCGGCTGCAACGTTCGCCTGACCCAAGGCCTGTTGGCCGGGCTGGTAGCACTGATCAGCTTGAATGCCGGTGCCCAAGCCCTGCCGCCCGAGGTCGAGGCCCTGCTGGCGCGCGCCAAGGTGCCGCGCGAAGCCTTCGCCGCCGTGGTCGTCGATGCCGCGCCGGCCCTGAACGGCCGGGCCGCGCCGCTGCTCAGCCACCGCGCCGGCAGCGCCATGAACCCGGCGTCGGTCATGAAGCTGGTCACGACCTATGCCGGGCTGGAACTGCTCGGCCCCGCCTACACCTGGGCCACGCCGGTCTACACCGACGGCCCGGTGATTGATGGCGTGCTGAACGGCAACCTGATCATCCAGGGCCGGGGCGACCCCAAGCTGGTGATGGAGCGGCTCTGGCTGCTGCTGCGCCGGGTGCAGGGCCTGGGCATCCAGCGCATCAGCGGCGACATCGTGCTTGACCGCAGCGCCTTTGCCGCGTCCACGCAAAACCCCGGCGACTTCGACGGCGAGGCGCTGCGCCCCTACAACGTCCAGCCCGATGCGCTGCTGGTGAACTACAAGTCGGTGGTGATGTCCTTCGCGCCAAGTCCGGGCAGCGGCAGCGCCAGCATCAGCTACGACCCGCCGCTGGCCGGCGTGCGGATGCAGGCCAGCGTGCCGTTGTCGGCGGGAAGCAACGGCCGCGCCGCCCTGGGCGACTGCGGCGACTACCGGGCGCAGCTCCAGCCCGACCTGACCGACCCGCTGCGCATGGCGTTTGCCGGCAGCTATCCGGCCGCCTGCGGCGAAAAGGTCTGGGCCATCGCCTACCCCGACCCGGCCGGCTATGCCGCGCGGGCGATTGCCGGGCTGTGGCAGGAAATGGGCGGCCGGCTGGACGGCCGGGTGCGCGAGGGCGCCGCGCCGCCCCGCCTGGCGCCGGCGTTCGAGATGCTCTCGCCGTCCCTGGCCGAGGTGATCCGCGACATCAACAAGTTCAGCAACAACGTGATGGCGCAGCAGCTGTTCCTCACGCTCAGCCTGCAGCGCCCCGGCGGCGCGAGCAACGAGGCGTCGCGCGAGGCAGTACGCGGCTGGTGGCTGGCGCGCTTTGGCAGGGCGGACGGCGGGGAGGATGGGCCGGTGCTGGACAACGGCTCGGGCCTGTCCCGGCTGGAGCGTGTCACGCCGCAGGGTTTGGCGCGCATGCTGCAGACCGCCTATGTGTCGGGCGCCATGCCTGAGCTGATGGCGTCGCTGCCCATCACCGGCGTTGATGGCACGCTCAAACGCAGCAAGTCGCTGGTGTCGCAAGGCTGGGCGCACCTGAAATCGGGCACGCTGCGCGACGCCACCGCGCTGGCCGGCTATGTTCACACGACCAGCGGCCGGCGCCTGGTGGTGGTCGGCATCGTCAACCACCCGAACGCCCCGGCGGCGCGGCCGGCGCTCGAAGCGCTGGTCGACTGGGCGGTGAAGGAAGGCAGCCGGTGAACGCCATGAACCTGACCGACCTTGTCGGCTCGGTGGCGGCCTTCTTGACCACCGCGAGCTTCCTGCCGCAGGCCTGGCTGAGCTTTCGCACGCGCGATGTCAGCGGCGTGTCGCTGGGGATGTACAGCGTGTTCACCGCTGGCGTGGCGCTGTGGTTGGCCTACGGCTGGCTGCTTGGCTCCTGGCCGATGGTGATTGCCAACACCATCACGCTGGTGCTGGCCCTGGCGATTCTGGCAATGAAGCTGGCGTATGGCCGCAAGCCCGGCCGGCGCCGCAGCGTGGTGGAATAAGGCGACTCGCAACCCGGCGTACACCCGGCCATGCCAGTCACGCCGGTCATGCACCAAAATGTTCAAGGGGGAACCTCCGCAGGGCGGCCCAGGCGGCAAGGGTTTTCCCGAGCCGATGTTCTCCGGTTTCTGACACCTGCACGGCGCCAGAGACGATAAGCCCATCCCACGCCCTGGCACCATACTTGCACGCACGGGACCCAGGCAAACCGGCAAGACACGACCACGCTCAACCACTTTCTGGCGGCAAATCCTATGTATATCAAAATTGGTTTCGATATCCAGTTGGCCATCACGTCGCCGATGGCGCTGGTGTATGTGCTGCATGTGCATCCGTCACGGCGCGACGACCTGCTGGCGCCCGAGGTCGTGCTGATCGAACCCCACCTGCTGGCCGACGAGTACCTGGACGCCTTCGGCAACCGCTGCGGGCGCGTCAATGCGCCGGCCGGGGTCGGCGAAGTGCGCTTTCACAGCGAGTCCATCATCCGCGACTCGGGCCTGCCCGACGAGGTGGACTGGGCCGCCAGGCAGCACGACCCGACCGAACTGCCGCCGGCCACGCTGCAGTTCCTGCTGCCCAGCCGCTACTGCGAGGTGGACAGCGAACTGCTGCAGTTCGCCTGGAACCAGTTCGGCCAGGTGCCGGCCGGCTGGGCACGGGTGCAGACCATCTGCGACTATGTGCACCAGCACATCCATTTCAACTACAGCGCCGCCCGCGCCACGCGCACCGCCGTCGAAGGCTGGCGCGAAGGCACCGGCGTGTGCCGCGACTTCACCCACCTGGCGGTGACGCTGTGCCGCTGCATGAACATCCCGGCGCGTTACTGCACCGGCTACCTGGGCGACATTGGCATTCTCCCGGTGCCCTACCCGATGGATTTCAGCGCCTGGTTCGAGGTCTTCCTGGGGGGCCGCTGGTACACCTTCGATGCGCGCCACAACACGCCGCGCATCGGCCGCGTGGTGATGGCGCGCGGCCGCGATGCCGGCGACGTGCCATTGACGATGGCTTTCGGGGCCAACACGCTGAAAAAGTTCGAGGTCACGACCTGCGAAGTCGATACGCATGGCCATGCCATCCGCACGGTGTGACCCTGGCGCCTGTCGCTGACACGCTGGCCGGTGACGCCCTGCTGATCACCTGCGAGCATGGCGGGCGCGAGGTGCCCGCCAGCTATGCCTCGCTGTTCGCCGGACATGAAGTCTTGCTGCAAACCCACCGAGGCTGGGACCCCGGCGCGCTGGAACTGGCGCAGCAGATGGCCCGTGCCCTGGGCGCGCCGCTGTTTGCCGCCACCACCACGCGCCTGCTGATCGACCTGAACCGTTCCATTGGCCACCGGCAGCTGCATTCGCAGGCCACGCGCGGGCTGCCGGCAGCCGCCCGGCGCGAGATGGCCGCACAGCATTACCGGCCGCACCGCGATGCGGTCGAATCGGAAGTCGCACGCCTGATTGCCGGCGGCCGGCGAGTCATCCACGTGGCCTCGCACAGTTTCACGCCCGAGCTGAACGGCGTGGTGCGCCAGGCCGATGTGGCCTGGCTGTATGACCCGAGGCGCGCCGGCGAGGGCGCGCTGGCAGCGCGCTGGCTCAGCGCCTTGCGCCGCCGCCGGCCCTCATTGAAGCTGCGGCGCAACTATCCGTATGAAGGCAAGGGCGACGGCCTGACGTCGTTGCTGCGCAAGCGCCATGCGCCCGGGCAGTATGTCGGCCTGGAACTGGAGGTGAACCAGCGCTTTTACCTGGCGGGCGGCGACGCCTGGGCGGCGTTGCGCGGCGACATCACCGGGGCGCTGGGCGATGCGCTGGCGCTGGCGCTGCCGCTGCCGGTGTGACGAAACGCAGGCAGCACGGCTTCGGTCATCGGGGATACTCCGAAGCTATTCAAAAATTTCGCGAATCGAACAGCCCCTGTCCACAGCCCCCACCTGGCCCCAATGCAAGACGGACGCCGGCCGCTTAATGCGCGAAGCCTGATTTTGAAGAAGGTTTGCCCCTGCGGCCCAAGCGGAATCATGGAAAATCGACACCCATTCGCGTCAACTGAAAAAAGATACACATGAACGAAGCCACTGAATTTCCAGTCCTGCCCGACCGCCTGTCGGTCGATCCGCGCAGCCCGCACCATGTTGCGGCCGTGTTCGAACATGACGTTGGCATTCGCCTGAACGACAAGGAACACATCAACGTCGAGGAATACTGCATCAGCGAAGGCTGGGTGAAGGTGCCCGCCGGCAAGACGCTGGACCGCAACGGCCGGCCGCTGCTGATCAAGCTCAAGGGCAAAGTCGAGGCGTTTTACAAATAACAGGGCGCTGCTGGAAGGCCAAGCCTGGCTTGCTTAAGGCTTGACCGCGATCTTCAGCACCCCGTCGCGCTGGTGCGAAAACAGGTCGTAGGCGGCAACGATGTTTTCCAGCTTGTACTCGTGCGTCACCAGCACACCCAGGTCGAGCCGGCCGGACGCCAACACATTCATCAGCCGGCGCATGCGTTCCTTGCCGCCGGGGCACAGCGCCGTTCGAATGGTGTGGTCGCCCAGTCCGGCAGCAAAGGCCGCCAGCGGAATCGTCAGGTCGCTCGAATACACGCCCAGGCTGGACAGCGTGCCGCCGGGTTTGAGCACCCGCAGCGCCGACTCGAACGTTGCTTGCGTGCCCAGCGCCTCGATGGATGAATCGGCGCCGCGCCCGCCGGTGAGCTTCATGATCTCCTCGACCACGTCGCAGTTGTTGAAGTTCAGCGTCACGTCGGCGCCCAGTTGTTTCGAGATGCCCAGGCGGTGGTCGTTGCCATCGACGCTGATGATGGTGCTGGCGCCCAACAGGCGCGCGCCGGCGGTGGCGCACAGGCCAATCGGCCCCTGGGCAAACACCACCACCGTGTCGCCGATCTTGATGCGGGCGTTTTCCGCGCCCTTGAAGCCGGTGGACATGATGTCCGGGCACATCAGCACCTGTTCGTCGGTGAGGCCGTCGGGAATCGGCGCCAGGTTGGCCTGCGCGTCGGGCACCAGCACGTACTCGGCCTGCGTGCCGTCGATCAGGTTGCCAAAGCGCCAGCCGGCCGTGGCCTTGAAGCCGTGGCAGCCGCACAGCCCCAGCGGGATCAGGTAGCTGCCGTCCTGCGACGGCGCGCCGTCCTGCGCGGCGTAGGAATTGAAATTCGGGCAGATGGCGCCGGCAATCACGCGCTGGCCTTCGGTATAACCCTGCACCGCGCTGCCGAGCTTTTCGATCACGCCGACCGGCTCATGGCCAATCGTCAGCCCCCGGGCGACGGGGTATTCGCCCTTGAGGATGTGCACGTCGGTGCCGCAGATGGTGGTGGTGGTGATGCGTACCAGGGCGTCGTTGGGCCCGACGTCGGGGATGCGCTTGTCGGCAAGTTCAATACGGCCGGGTTCGACGAACACGGCGGCTTTCATCATGGCGGGCATGGGGGCTCCTTGAATGGTGAACAGGGCTGAATCACAACGCTTGTGAAATCAGTCTATCGCGCATCCCTGCGGTGCAGGTGCCTCATCCCGCCGCGATTGATGCAGGTCAATGCATTGATGGTTCCGCTTCAGGCGGCCAGTTCAGCCAGCCTGGCCTTCAGCGCCGCATTCTCTGCACTGAGTTCGGTGATGGTCTGGCGCAGCCGGGCGATCACGCCTTCGGGCGTTTCGGGCTCGGTGCGGGCCACGGCCTTGCTTTCCCGCACCTGCCGGGCGGCCTGCTGCAACTCTTTCTTGCCGCCGGCGACCGCCGCCACCTGTGCCTCCACCGGCAGCGACGCCACGGTGGCCGCCGCGTTGATCGAGATCGTTCCCGACTTCACCGCCGCCACCAGTTCGGGCGCTGCCGATTTCTGGATCTTTTCAATCTGGCTGATGGTGGCGTTGCTGATGCGCGCGGACTTGGCGATGGCGCCCATCGTTGGCACGGGCTCGGGCTTGCCGGAAACATCGGCAGCTTCAGACCCCGACGCTTCGGCAGGCGCCGGCTGCACCCGCGCGGTCAGGATGTCCTTGCGGCGCAGGGCCAGCACGCCGCGCTGGAAATCGGACACACTGCGCCGGCCCAGGTGCTGCTCGATCATCCACAGGTGCACATCGTCGAGGGAGGTGAAACGCGTGTTCTGCACGGTGTTGAAGGGAATGCCATGCTGCGTGCAGAGGCGGTGGCGGTTGTGGCCATCGACCAGCACCTCGCCCCACAGCACCAGCGCGTCACGGCAGCCCTCGGCCAGCAGGCTGCGCTCCAGGGCTTCGTTTTCTTCCGGCGTCAGCGGGTCGATGTAGGCAAGCAATTCTTCGTTGACGGTGATGTTCATGGCGGGGCCGAAAGGCAGGCAGTTGATGAAAGGGGTGCCATTCTATGAAACCGTTCAAGTCCGGCTTCTTGCGAATGGCGCCCCGGGCCCGGGCGGGCCGGCCATCAATGCCTGGCGGGCAGCGTGTTGTTCAAGAAGAACCGCAGCATTTCTACGGAAGCGTCGGGACCGGTGCCGTCGGTGTAGGAACCCCGCGAACTGCCGCCCGACCAGGCATGGCCGGCGCCGTGCACCGCCCAGTGCTCGGCCACCACGCGGCCGCTGGCGTCCTGGTAGGTGCGCTGGGTGTATTGGCGGCCGTTGGCGCTTTTGGCGCGATTCGTTTCCGGCTTGTGAGCGCCGGCACTGGCGGCCAGAACCTGCTCGCCATTGACCGGGTTCACGGTCGCGTCCTGGTCGCCGTGAAAGACGATGGTTGGCGGGCTGGCCGTGGTCCGGGCGCTGGGCGGCGCGCCGGTCTGCATGACGCTGAGCGCGGTCTGCACATTGGTCGCCGAGCCGGTCGCCAGGCCCGAATGCACGCCGACGGCGGCAAACAGGTCGGGGTAGGCGTCGCCCAGGATCGCCGCCATGGCGCCGCCGGCGGACAGGCCGGCCACATAGACGCGCTGCGGGTCGATGTTGTAGCGTTTCATGATGTCACGCGTCATGCCGGCCAGCAATGCCGGCTCGCCACGGCCGCGCTTTTGGTGGTT
Source organism: Polaromonas sp. CG_9.11 (assembly GCF_015752225.1). Classification (NCBI taxonomy): domain Bacteria; kingdom Pseudomonadati; phylum Pseudomonadota; class Betaproteobacteria; order Burkholderiales; family Comamonadaceae; genus Polaromonas; species Polaromonas sp. CG_9.11. The sequence goes on along the minus strand of NZ_JADOVE010000013.1, from coordinate 7,449 downwards.
GTGCTTGAACCAGTTCCAGCAGCGCGACGCATTGGCGTGCTGCGTCTGCGACGGGTAAAGCACATAGAAACCGCGCGTCAAGGCCGCCTCGTTCATCTGGGTGCCGGCGGCAAAGTCGTCCGGGTTTTGCGTGCAGCCGTGCAGCATCACCACCAGCGGCAGCGGCTCGGTGAAGGACGCCGGCGGAATGTAGAGCTTGTACTCGCGGCTGCCAGCCGTGCCTTCGGTGTGGCTGCCGCTGATGAACTGGCCCGCCGGGCCGGGCTTGACGGCCGCATCGGACGGTTGTTGCGCCGGCGCTGCCCGGCCGACTTCGTGCGCCTCCACGTCGATGACATTCAGCTCGTCAGCCGCGCTGGCGGGCACTGCGGCGCCGCCCAGCGCGGCCTGAATGGCAGCGGTGGCGGCCTGCAGGTTGCCGGTCTGCATCAGGCGCGTGGCTTCGGCCATCGAATGCTGGAACGCCGGGTTGTGCATCGGACTGGCTGTGTTTTTGGCGCCAGCGGCCAGCCGGTGCAGGGGATGCTCGCCGCCGCTGTCGGCGTGCTGGCTGGCCGAGGCCAGCGCTTTTTGCATGGCGCCCTGCGCCAGGCGAGAGGCTTCGGACAGGATGCGTTCAAGGTTCGGGTTCATGGTGTTTTCCTTCAGGGAACGGGTGGGTTCAGGGTAGAGGTTGAAATTCAGCGGATGCGGCCAGCCAGCGCCGCCTTCACGGCCGGGCTGGCGTGCAGCGCGCCCAGCACCACCACCGAATCAATGGCGGCCAGCGCCAGTTCGGGGGTGACATCGAGCGCAATGGTGGCCAGGCCCAGCACACGGATCTGCAAGGCTTCACCCGACGCCTGCACGGCGCGCAGGTCGTCGGCGGTGAAATGCTGGATGCCGAGCACCAGCGTCTTGCGCGCCACCACCTGTTTCACCACCTCGGCATGGTTGACGAGCTGGTTGCGGATGGCGGTGCGGATCAGGTCGGTGCGGTTGGCGTAAAAACCTTCCTGCACCAGCAGGTCGATCTGGCCCAGATCAACATAGCCCAGGTTGATGGTGATTTTTTCATCGGCCGGTTTGCTGAGGGCGACAGTGCTGGCGGTTCTTGGTGGCATGGCGCTATCTTAAAACCATCCAAGTGGATGGTCTATGGATGTTTCAACTTTTTACAAGCCGTGACCCAAGACACTTGACTGCTACTTTATCAATAGCTGTCTATGCTTGTGGGGTATGCGCAAAGCCCTATTTTCATCATTAATTTTTAGAAAAATGGCCTATGGCGTACTCAATAGTGCGGCGGCAGGTCGTCGCCAGCCCGGCTGAACACGCCACTGCCGGCTTCGGGCATCTGCTGGCGCAGCCGCTCGACTTCACGCAGCAGCGCATCGATTTGCTGCTGCTGGCGGATGACGACCTGGTTCAGCTGGTCGAGCAGGTCTTCATTGAAGCTGGCCTTGATTTCCAGCTCCGTCAGGCGATGGTCGATGGCGTTGTGGGGTTCGGTAGGGTGCATGCGCTGATTGGACACGAACTGGCGGCGGACCGCCCTTGCGCTGGCGCAGGCCGGGATGGCCGGGCCAAACCGGGCGTCGTGTCATTTTTTTCTTTGCCAGAAAGTTTTGCCATGTCCGCCTTTTCGCTGCTGACCTGAACTGGGTTGAAGGCGCATGGACACCGTGCGTCTTCGGTGTCCATGCGCCCAAGTCACTGCCGGGCTTCGTTCAAAAATCGGTCGTCTGTCAAAATCGGACACCACCAAGCCCTTCAATGACCACGACCCTATTTTCCGACGCCGCCGACCTTTCTCCGATTCACCTTCTTCCCGCCGACGATCCCGTCGCGCATCCCGACATGTTGCTGGGGCCGGTCCGGCCCGACCTGATTCGTGCTGAAGTGCTGGCCGACCTGCTGGAGGCCACGGCCGCGCGCCTGCCGGACCACGTGGCATTGATCTTCGGCGAACGGCAACTGCGCTACCGGGAACTCGATGCGCAAGCCGACCAGGCGGCCTCCCGCCTGATCGAAGCCGGCGTGCGGCCCGGGCAGATCGTCGGCCTGTGGCTGCCGCGCGGCATTGACCTGCTGGTGATGCAGGCGGCCATTGCCAAGACCGGCGCCGCCTGGCTGCCGTTTGATGCGGACACGCCGGTCGAACGCATGGCCGTGTGCCTGGACGATGCGAAGGCGCCCGGCATCGTCAGCTGCGCCGGCTTCGCGCCGCGCCTGGCGGGCTGCGGCCGCCCGGTGTGGACCGCCGAAGCGCTGTCCGCCCCCGGCACGAAACCATTGCTTCGACGCCAGGGCGTCAAGCCGTCGGACCCGGCGTATGTCATCTATACCTCGGGCTCAACCGGCAAGCCCAAGGGCATTGAAATCAGCCAGGGCAGCATCTGCCATTTCCTGCGCAGCGAAAACGCCCTGCTCGGCATCCGGGACAGCGACCGCGTTTACCAGGGCTTTTCAGTCGCCTTTGACATGTCGTTCGAGGAAATCTGGATCAGCTACCTGGCCGGTGCCACGCTGTGGATTGCGCCCAAGGAAGTGGCGTCCGACCCCGAAGCGCTGCCGCGCGCGCTGGAAGAAAACCGCATCACCGTGCTGCACGCCGTGCCAACGCTGCTGGCGCTGTTTACCCAGGACGTGCCCAGCCTGCGGCTGATTAACCTGGGTGGCGAAATGTGCCCGCAGTCGCTGGTGGCGCGCTGGGCGCGGTCCGGGCGCCAGGTGTTCAACACCTACGGCCCGACCGAAGCCACGGTGTCGGCCAGTCTGGCCGAATTGCATGCGGGCGAGCCGGTGACCATTGGGCGGCCGCTGCCGAATTACGGCTTGCTGGTCATCGGCACTGACGTTGAAGGCGGCCTGAAGCTGCTGCCACGGGGCGAAGTCGGCGAGCTGTGCATCACCGGCCCGGGCGTAGCCGCCGGCTACCTCGGGCGCCCCGACCTGAGCGCCGAGAAATTCCTCGCCAACCCCTGGGCCAGCAGCGCCGAGCAAACCCGGCTGTACCGCACCGGCGACCTGGCCCGCATTGCCCCGGACGGCTGCGTGCAGTGCCTGGGCCGCACCGACGACCAGGTCAAGATTCGCGGTTTCCGCGTCGAACTCGGCGAAATCGAAGCCGTTCTGGCCAAACAGCCCGGCGTGGGCACGGTTGCGGTGGTGCTGCGCCCCGAAGACGGCATTGACCAGCTGATCGCCTTCATCGTCGCGGAAAGCGGCCAAACGCTCGCCAGCGCCGTACTGCGCGCTGCGCTCAGCGCCGTGCTGCCGCCGTACATGGTGCCCGGCCACTTTGAAATGCTGCCGGAAATGCCGCGCCTGACATCGGGCAAGATTGACCGCAAGGACTTGAAGGCGCGTCCGCTGGCGCTGGTGGCACGCGACGCGGCCGATTCCGACACGCCCGGGAACCCGGCCGAAGAAGCGCTGTTCGCCGCTTTGTCGAAGCTGTTTCCCGGCCAGCCGATCCGCCGCAGCGCTGATTTCTTTTCCGACCTCGGCGGCCATTCGCTGTTCGCGGCCCGGCTGGCGTCGGCGTTGCGGGCCGATGTGCGTTTTGCGCATGTGACGGTACGCGACATCTACCAGCGCCGCACCATCGGGCGCATTGCCGAAGGGCTGGCGCAAGCGCATGACGCACCGCCGCCGGTCGATACCCGCTGGACACCGCCGTCCGCCTGGAAGCGCTGGCGCTGCGGCGCGGCCCAAGCCGCCGCCATTCCGGCGCTGGTGACGCTGCACATGAGCCAGTGGCTGGCGCCCTTTTTTGCCTACCACTTCTTCACCGGCGAGCCGGGCGATTCGCTGGCGCTGGCGATTGCCGCCGCGACGGGCGCCTATTTGATTGCCACGCTGCTGGGCTTTGCGCTGGCGATTGCCGGCAAATGGCTGATCGCCGGGCGCCTGAGGCCGGGCCGCTACCCGCTGTGGGGCTGGACGTATTACCGCTGGTGGCTGGCCGACCGGCTGATCGAGTCGGCACCGACGTACATGCTCAGTGGCTCGTCGCTGTATCCATGGTGGCTGCGTGCCCTGGGTGCACGAATCGGGCGCGATGTGATGATCGGCTCGATCACCCTGCGCGCGCCTGACCTGCTGGTGATTGGCGACGGGGCCAGCATTGGCAATGCGGTCAATTTCGAGAATGCGCGCGTCGAACACGGCGAGTTGCGTCTGGGCGCCATCGCCATCGGCGCGGATGCCGGTGTCGGCTCGTATGCCATCCTGGAAGGCAACACGGCGATGGGCGCTTTCGGTCATCTGGAAGGGCAAACCGCGCTGAGCGACGGCATGGTCGTGCCGGCCGGGCGCACCTGGAGCGGCTCGCCGGCGCGCGATGTCGGCGCGTTCGACAAGGCGTCCAACCCGGCGCGGCTGCCGGTTTCCAGAACCCGGCTGGCCACCGAAGCGCTGTACTTCCTGTGCGGCGCGCTGCTGATCACGACCGTGTATTTTTTGCCGGTGTTTCCCAGCTTCATGCTGATCGACTGGATCGACAACTCCGAGAATTTCGGGCCGGTGCCCAACAGCGAAATTCCTTTTCAGCTGGCCAAGTATTTCGTGCTGGCTTTCCCGGCCACGGCGGTGCTGATTGTGTTGACCGCCCTGCTGTCGGCGGCGATTCGCTGGGGCGTGCTGCCGCGCATGAAGCCCGGAAGCTGGCCGGTGCACAGCAACAAATACTGCGCCAAATGGCTGGTCAACCAGATTCAGGAATCCTCCTTGAGCGTGCTGCATGGCGTGTATGCCACGGTGTACGCGCCCTTCTGGTACCGGCTGCTGGGCGCCAAGGTCGGCCGGGGCGCAGAAATCTCGACCGCGCTCGGCCTGGTGCCCGACATGCTGACGCTGGGCGAAGACACCTTCATTGCCGACGCGGTGATGCTGGGCGACGAAAAGATCGACGGCGGCTGGATGACGATGAAGCCGACGGTGATTTCCCGGCGCAGCTTTGTCGGCAACGGCGCCTATATTCCCGACGGCACGACGCTGCCGGAAAACGTGCTGATCGGCGTGCATTCGACCGTGCCGGGCAACGCGGCGATGCGCAACGGCGACACCTGGCTCGGCTCGCCGCCCATCAACCTGCCGGCGCGTGAAGAGGTGCGCGGGTTTGCCGAACACCTGACCTTCAGGCCGTCGGCATTGCGCCGCATCGGGCGCGGCACGGTGGAGGCGTTTCGCATCGTCGCGCCGCATGCGTTTGTCATCGCCGTCGGCTACACCGTCGTGCTCGACGTGATGCCGCTGGCCGCCGTGGGACGCTGGGGCGAAGTGGTGGCCGACCTGACCCTGGCCGGCCTGGCGTATGGCATTGGCACCTTTGTTTTCGTGGCGGCGCTCAAGTGGGGGCTGCTGCGCCGCTACCAAAAATGCAGCGTGCCGATGTGGACGCCGTTTGTCTGGCTGTCCGAGGCGGTGACCAACCTGTACGAAGGCATTGCCGTGCCGAATTTCATGCGCTACCTGCGCGGCACGCCGTGGCTGCCGGTCGCGCTGAACCTGCTGGGCAGCCGCATCGGGCGCGGCGTGTACCTCGACACCACCGACATCACCGAATTCGACTGCGTGACGATTGGCGAATACAGCGAACTCAACGCACTGGCCTGCCCGCAAACCCATCTGTTTGAAGACCGGATCATGAAGATCGACCATGTCACCATCGGCCGCCGCGTCTACATGGGGCCACGCAGCACCGTGCTGTACAGCGCCGTGGTGGGCGACAACGCCAAGCTGGGCGCGCTGACGCTGGTGATGAAGGGCGAATTCATTCCGGCGGCGACAGCCTGGCGCGGCTGCCCGGCAGCGCCGGCGCGGGTTTGAGGTTGTTGGGGTAAAGGCTGCGGGGGAGGACGATGCTGGAAAGGCCATATGGACTGCGGAGACTTCAAAGGCCCGAGGCGGGGCTTGTTGCCGTGCACCCTTGGCCTGCTTCGTGTTCCTTGCTGGCGGCAGCAGGCTCCGGCAACGTCTCCGAACTGCCGGGAATAGGCACTGGAACCCCTGCAGACCTACTGGTCATCAGCGTGGTCACACCCGATAGCACTTTGCGCGATGCGGCCCGCGTTCAAGTGCGTGACGCACTGCGCGAAGTGCTTAGCCTGCAACTGGGCTGTGCGCCGGAATCGATTGCCTTAAAGTCAATTCCCGGCCAAGCGCTGCGCGTTGAACTGCCCAGCCACGGCCAAAACATCGGCCTGTCCATCAGCCACGAAGCAGGCCTGTCCGTGGCCGCCTTGCGCCGCAGCGGCCCGGTGGGCGTAGACATCATGCGCATCGCACCCGCCTTCGACTGGGAAGCCGTGGCCCGCGACTACCTCGGCCCGCAGGCCGTTTGTCGGATTGAGCGCCAGCCCTTTCTAGAGCAGCCGCAAGCCTTCACCCGCGAATGGACGCGCCTGGAAGCCGGATTGAAATGCTTGGGACTGGCACTGCAAGAGTGGAATCCGGCGCTGGCGCAAAGGCTTGAAAGCTGTCGCTTCAGGATGCTAAAACTGCCACTGGGCCTGCGCGGCGCAGTAGCTTGGCGCTGAATGACTCTGGCACGAAGAGCCCCCAAGGCACTTTGGAAAACATCTCCCGCCATATAGAAAAGTTGTCTGCACCTGCTGCGTCACAGGAGTTGGGTCGATCACAGATGTGAATTTCAAGGGCTCACCTTGAAGCTGCGACTCGCCTTTTGTACCTTTTCGTGAAGGTCTTTTTACGACCCATTGCGGGTACACGTTGCACGGCCGTCAATGTATGGAATGCTGCGAAAGCGGTCTTGGCTCATTAGAGAAAGCTGAACCGTCCCGGGTTTCGTGGAGGCTGGTTGGCTTAAGTCAGGCCTCGACCGTGGAGACTTGACTTGCGAGTTGCCGGTAGTAGCTTCCTCAGCTTCTGCGGGTAGGACATACCCGATGGGTTTCGATATGTCTGCACGACCCAACCCCAGACTGCAGTAACGCCCTGGGCTTGAGATAGGCAGCGCTGAGCGCGCGCTGCCAAAAAACCTCAGCAAGCAAATGGATCAGCAGGCTACAGGGACCCAGAAGTATGTGCTGATGGTCGGGTTGTAACCGGGGTTGGCGAAATTGGCGACGTAGGTCAAGCCATTGAAGTAGGAGACGCGAGCGCCGGCGGCGTAAGACTGACCATTCACCCAGGCAGCCGGCTTGGTGACACCACTGGGGGCGGCGAAACCGACCAAGGCGCGGGATCCCAATAGTAGGTGCTGATGGTCGGGTTGTAGCCGGGATTGGCGAACTTGGCGACGTATGACAGCCCGTTGGAGTAAGAGACGCGAGCGCCCGCGGCGTAATACTGACCATTTACCCAGGCAGCCGGCTTGGTGCACACCACTGGGGGCGGCGAAACCGAGCAAGGCGCGGGATCCCAATAGTAGGTGCTGATGGTCGGGTTGTAGCCGGGATTGGCGAACTTGGCGACGTATGACAGCCCGTTGGAGTAAGAGAC